>NZ_CAURLX010000001.1:0-143045 GCF_963525585.1 uncultured Capnocytophaga sp.
TTGCCGGTATAGCTCAGTTGGCCAGAGCACGTGATTTGTAATCTCGGGGTCGTGGGTTCGAATCCCTCTACCGGCTCAAAGTTCATCATTGTTTATTGATCAATTAAGGGGAGGTACTCAAGCGGCCAACGAGGGCAGACTGTAAATCTGCTGGTTTTCACCTTCACAGGTTCGAATCCTGTCCTCCCCACTATAAGTATTGCGGGAGTAGCTCAGTTGGTAGAGCGTCAGCCTTCCAAGCTGAATGTCGCGAGTTCGAACCTCGTCTCCCGCTCTTTTCTTTAAGCCGATGTAGCTCAGGGGTAGAGCGCTTCCTTGGTAAGGAAGAGGTCACGAGTTCAAATCTCGTCATTGGCTCTCTTATAGTATAATTATTATAAGTAACATTATATTGATTTTCTATTATAACTAAGATTAAATTATTTAAACATGGCAAAAGAAAATTTTGACCGTTCCAAACCCCACTTGAATATTGGTACTATTGGACACGTTGACCACGGTAAAACAACATTAACTGCTGCTATTACCAAAGTATTGGCTGATGCAGGTCTCTCTGAAGCGAGAAGTTTTGACTCTATTGACAACGCTCCTGAAGAAAAAGAGCGTGGTATTACCATTAATACTTCACACGTTGAATATCAAACAGCTAACCGTCACTACGCACACGTTGACTGTCCTGGTCACGCCGACTACGTAAAGAACATGGTTACTGGTGCGGCTCAGATGGATGGAGCTATCCTTGTAGTTGCTGCTACAGATGGCCCTATGCCTCAAACTCGTGAACACATCCTTCTTGGTCGTCAGGTAGGTATTCCTCGTATCGTTGTTTTCCTTAACAAAGTGGATATGGTGGATGACCCTGAGCTTTTGGAGCTTGTAGAAATGGAAGTACGTGAACTACTTTCTTTCTATGAATATGATGGTGATAATGGTCCTGTAATCCAAGGTTCTGCTCTTGGTGCCCTTAACGGTGAGCCAAAATGGGTAGATACTGTAATGCAGCTTATGGACGCTGTTGACAACTGGATCGAACTTCCACCACGTGATATTGATAAACCATTCTTGATGCCTATCGAGGACGTGTTCACTATCACAGGTCGTGGTACTGTAGCTACTGGACGTATCGAAACTGGTATTGCTAACACTGGTGATCCTGTTGAAATTATCGGTATGGGAGCTGATAAACTTACTTCTACTATCACTGGGGTAGAAATGTTCAAGAAAATCCTTGATCGTGGTGAAGCTGGTGATAACGTAGGTCTATTGCTTCGTGGTATCGACAAAAAAGATATCCGTCGTGGTATGGTAATCTGCAAACCAGGTTCTGTAAAACCACACGCTAAATTCAAAGCTGAGGTGTATATCTTGAAAAAAGAAGAAGGTGGACGTCACACTCCATTCCACAATAACTACCGTCCTCAGTTCTACGTACGTACTACTGACGTTACAGGTACTATTAACCTTCCTGAAGGAGTAGATATGGTAATGCCTGGTGATAACCTTACCATCACTGTAGAACTTCTTCAACCAATCGCTCTTAACGTAGGTCTTCGTTTCGCAATCCGTGAAGGAGGTCGTACAGTAGGTGCTGGACAGGTAACTGAAATTATAGACTAAGAATTCTATTTTTCATAAGATTAATTTTTTTGAAAAAGGGTTTTGGCAACAAAACTCTTTTTATACGGGTGTAGTTCAAGGGTAGAATAGCGGTCTCCAAAACCGTTGATGGGGGTTCGAATCCCTCCACCCGTGCCATAATAGTTTCTACGAACTTTATAAACCAAAAGTAATGATCAACTATATCAAAGAATCATACACTGAACTAACAGAAAATGTTACTTGGACTTCCTTCAGCGAAGCACAACGCTTGTTGTGGGTGGTTACTATTTTCTCTATAGTATTCTCTCTATTTATTGCAGGAGTTGATTTTCTTTTTGAATCTTTCATAGCAAAGATATTTAAAATATTCTAAATGGCAGTTCTTGAAAAAAAATGGTATGTAGTACGCGCCGTAAGCGGACAGGAAAATAAGGTCAAAAATTATATAGAGACCGAAATTAGTCGCTTAGGGTATGCTGACTATGTGGAGCAGGTACTCGTCCCTACTGAGAAAGTGCCTCAGATGCGTAATGGAAAGAAAATTAATGTAGAAAGAGTATTCTTCCCTGGCTATGTAATGATTAAGGCTGACCTCTCTGGAGAAGTCTCTCACATTATCAAAGGTATTTCTGGAGTTATAGGTTTTTTAGGAGAAACTAAAGGAGGTACTCCCACTCCTATCCGTAAGTCAGAGGTTAATAGGATGCTGGGTATTGTAGATGAGTTACAAGAAAAGGTAGAAACAGTTCTTATTCCTTATGAGATAGGAGAATCTATAAAAGTTATTGATGGACCTTTCAATGGCTTTGTAGGAAATGTGGAAAAAGTAAATGAGGAAAAGCGTAAACTGGAAGTAATCGTTAAGATTTTTGGAAGAAAAACGCCTCTTGAACTAAGTTACACACAAGTAGAAAAAGTATAATTTACGTCCTTACCTCAATAGTAAGGACATTATTCATAAATTTAAAGTTGAACAATGGCAAAAGAATTACACAAAGTAGTTAAGCTACGAGTTAAGGGAGGTGCTGCGAATCCTTCGCCACCGGTTGGACCTGCCTTGGGGGCTGCTGGAGTTAACATTATGGAGTTCTGTAAGCAATTTAATGCTCGTACACAGGACAAGCCTGGTAAAGTATTACCTGTTGTTATCTCTGTATACAAAGACAAATCTTTTGATTTTGTTGTAAAGACCCCACCTGCGGCAGTTCAACTCTTAGAAGCAGCTAAAGTAAAAGGGGGCTCTGGAGAGCCTAACCGTAAGAAGGTAGCCAATATCACTTGGGATCAGGTGAAAGCTATCGCTGAGGACAAAATGCAAGATCTTAATGCTTTCACTATTGAGAAAGCTATGAGTATGGTAGCAGGTACTGCTCGTTCTATGGGTATTGCAATTACTGGAGATAAACCTTTTTAATTGATTGATTATGGCAAAACTGACAAAGAAATACAAAGAGGCTTTATCTAAAATAGAAGCTGATAAACTATATAATCTTACAGAAGCTAGTAAGAAAGTAAAAGAAATCTCTTTTACCAAATTTGACGCTTCTGTTGATATAGCCGTAAGGTTAGGAGTTGATCCTCGTAAAGCAAACCAAATGGTTCGTGGTGTGGTAACACTTCCTCACGGAACAGGAAAAGATGTACGTGTACTTGCTCTTGTTACTCCAGATAAGGAGGCTGAAGCAAAAGCGGCTGGAGCTGATCACGTAGGTTTGGATGACTATCTACAAAAAATCAAAGATGGCTGGACAGATGTAGATGTGATTGTTACTATGCCTGCTGTAATGGGTAAATTAGGACCTCTTGGACGCGTTCTTGGACCTCGAGGGCTTATGCCTAACCCTAAAACAGGAACCGTTACAATGGAAATTGGGAAAGCTGTTCAAGAAGTAAAAGCCGGTAAGATTGATTTCCGTGTAGATAAAACAGGGATTGTTCACGCTTCTATTGGAAAAGTTTCTTTCTCAGCTGAGAAATTGGTAGAAAATGCTAATGAACTTATCCAAACACTAATCAAGCTAAAACCATCTACTGCTAAGGGTACTTATATTAAGTCTATTTACTTATCTAGCACTATGAGTCCGAGTGTGGCCATAGATACAAAAGCAGTCTAACACGTAGTTAAAAGGAAAAATTATGACAAAAGAAGAAAAATCAGTAGTAATAAAGGATTTAACCGCACAGTTAGCAGCTAATCACGTCATTTATTTGGCAGACCTCACAGGGCTTGATGCAAAGACAACTTCAGACCTTCGCCGTGCTTGCTTCAAAGCTGGAATTAAGCTTTCCGTAGTTAAGAATACGCTTTTGGCAAAAGCTATGGAGGCTTCTGATAAAAACTTTGGAGACCTTCCTTCTACTCTTAAGGGAAATACCTCTCTTATGTTTGCTGAAGTAGGAAATGCACCTGCTAAACTTATTCAAAATTTTAGAAAAAAATCCGACAAACCTATCCTTAAAGGAGCTTATATAGAAGAAGCTGTATTTATTGGTGATAATCAATTAGATACCCTTTCTGCTATCAAGTCCAGAGAGGAACTTATTGGAGATATTGTGGCTCTTCTACAATCGCCTGCTAAGAATGTTATTTCTGCTCTTAAATCAGGAGGTGGAAAGATTGCAGGAATTGTTAAGACCCTCTCAGAACGTTAATAGAACACACATTATTATTTTATAAACCATTAAAAACGATAGAAATGGCAGATTTAAAAAATTTCGCAGAACAATTAGTAAATTTAACTGTTAAGGAAGTAAACGAGCTTGCTCAAATCCTTAAAGATGAGTATGGTATAGAGCCTGCTGCTGCTGCAGTTGCAGTTGCTGCTGGTCCTGCAGCTGGAGCTGGAGAAGCTGCTGCTGAGAAAACAGAATTCGATGTAATTCTTAAAAATGCAGGTGCTAACAAACTAGCTGTTGTTAAACTTGTAAAAGAACTTACAGGACAAGGCTTAAAAGAAGCTAAAGAATTAGTAGATGGTGCTCCTTCTAAAATAAAAGAAGGTGTTTCTAAAGACGACGCTGAAAGCCTTAAGAAAGCACTAGAAGAAGCTGGAGCTGAAGTAGAATTAAAATAATTTCACCCTGCTTTGAATCATAATAAAGTCTTTCCTTCCTCTGAGGGAAAGACTTTCATTTTTACCTTTGTTTATGAAGATAGAAGTACTAAAATCCAAGATCCACCGAGTATCTGTTACAGGTGCTGATCTAGACTATATAGGAAGTATTACCATTGATGAAGCGCTCCTAGAAGCTGCCAACCTTATCCAAGGAGAAAAAGTTTCGGTTGTGAATGTTAATAATGGGGAACGATTCGAAACTTATATTATCCCTGGCGCACGTAATACAGGAATTATCACCCTCAATGGACCTGCTGCCCGCAAGGTACAAAAGGGAGATATTGTTATTATCATATCATATGCCCTTATGGACTTTGAAGAGGCGAAGAACTTCCAACCAAGTGTTATCTTTCCTGACGAAAGAACAAATTTACTTCTTAAAAAATCATAGAAATTACATTTTTTTAAGAAAAACCCTATTTCTTTCTAAATAAAAAGAGAATTTATTTTTTTAATCAGTTTTTTTTATTACATTTGCCCCTAAATATTTAAAATCATATTATATGAGTTTATTCGGAAAAATCTTCCAATCAGTAACTGAGGAAGTAAATCTTAATGAGCAAGAATCCTTCGCAGGGATTGCTCTTGCTATGGCTGGAGCTGATGGTAATGTAGGTCGTGGAGAATGGGACGAAATCGTAAATTATATGAATCGTCTTCGTATCTATGATAGCTATTCAAGCTCTGCTTTTGACAAACTTTTTGACAAGCTCTTCCGTATTCTAAAAAAAGAAGGTCCTGGAAGCCTTGTAGAAAAATCTGTTAAAGGTCTTCCTTCTGAACTTCGCTTAACTGCTTTTGCTTGTGCTGTAGATATCGCTACTTCTGACGGAGTACTTGAAGAAGAAGAAAAAGATATGATCAACCAATTAGCAGAATTACTTACTGTACCTGAAAAAACCGCAATTTCTATTATTGAAGTAATGCTTATAAAGAATAAGGTATAATGTAGTTTTATCCTAAAAGAATAATGAGACTTCCTCAGGGAAGTCTCATTATCTTTTTTAAGTATTTTTATTCCAATATTTCTCCCAAATGGTTAAATACATCATCCATCAGTATATGTTCCTCTATTATATTTCCTGAAAGCTCTTTTTTGTTCTCTTGTAGGCGAATAATTTTCTCCTCAAGGGTATCCTTAGCTACAAATCTGATAACGTTTACTTTATGTTGTTGTCCCAATCGGTGTGCCCGTGCAATGGCTTGCCGTTCTGAGAAAGGATTCCACCAAGGATCCAATAAGAGTACATAAGAAGCTGCTGTAAGATTTAACCCCACCTCTCCTGCCTTAAGAGAGATAAAGAAAAAAGAGACTTTGGGGTCATTCTGAAAAGCCTCCACCTGTAGTTTCCTTTGCTCCAGTGAAACACTTCCTGTAAGCGTTGCATAGTCCATATGATGGGCTTGACACCATTCCTGATAGATTTCCAAGTGGGATACAAAACTACTAAAAATAAGAGCCTTCTGAGAGGAATTACTTATCTGTTCCAAATAACTAATCACCTCTTCATATTTTCCAGAAGGAATATCACTCTCCTTATCCAATAACTTCGGGTGATTACTCAGTTGCCTTAGCTTTGTAAGCATATTAAGAGTACTTATTTGCACATTTTCCTCTGTAAGTAATAGTTGATTCCTTACTTTGGATTTCTCGCTTTCATACCACTTTCTTTGGGCTTGAGAGAGCTCGCAATAGGCAATTTGTTCCTCCATCTCAGGCAAGTCGTCGAGCACTTGTTCTTTAGTCCTCCTCAGAAGAAAGGGACTAATAATAGTCTTGAGCTCTGCTAAGGCTACTGGATTCTTTTTCTTTTCTATCTCTGTTTTAAAATATTTATTAAATTGGGCAAAGGTTCCCAGTATATTGGGATTAATGAACTGCATCTGTGACCACAGGTCTGTTAGTGAATTTTCGATAGGAGTTCCACTTAAAGAAATTCTATGAGAAGACTGTAAACTATTAATCACTTTAAAGATTTGAGAATCCTTATTTTTTATTCGTTGACTTTCATCTAAGATAATATATCTAAATTCATATTTTTCAAAAATTTTAGCATCCCGAATCACGATAGGATAGCTTGTAAAAACAATATCATAGTTCAGAAGCCTTTTGGCTTTTACCTTTCTATCATTCCCTACATATTGAGTACATTTGAGTTGAGGAGCAAATCGCTTGGCTTCATCATACCAATTAAATACCAGAGAAGAGGGAAGAATCACCAGCACCTTAAGAGCTTCTTTTTGTTTCTGTCCTATCTGGAAGAGATCTTCTGGGTATTCTATGTTTTTTTCAGGCAATTTATCGTGAATATCCACTAATAATGCGAGAGTCTGCAAGGTTTTTCCCAAGCCCATATCATCTGCTAAGCAAGCTCCCATTCCATTATAATAATGTTCTAAGAGCCACTTGACTCCTTCCCTCTGGTAGGGGCGGAGCGTTGCTTTGAGGTTTGGAGAAGGACTATAGTCTATCTTTTGCGAAAGGTGTTGAGGCTTTACTTCTGGCAAATCTTCTAATAAAGCATAATTATTCTTAGGAAGGCGCAACTTTTCCCCTTCTATTTTTCCAAATTTAGCTATTTTTTCGTACTTACTAAACCATTCCTTGGGAATAATAAAGATATTTCCTTCAGAAGAAATATAGATAGGGTTACTTTCCTTGATATTTTTAACTAAAGAAGAAAAATGAAAGCGATTTTCCCCTTGTTGCACCCATATATTAATATCAAACCAATCATTTCCCATCTTAGTCTCCTCAAATAAAAGTTCAAAAGGCTCCATCTCAATGCTCTTCCCTCCTATTTCAAGAGATTCTATAATAAATCCTTTCGAAAGTAGTTCTTCTTTATGAAGCAACAGCTGAAAATAAGTAGCGAAAGGATAAGTATCTTCTACAGAGAAATTTCCTCCTTCATTTATAAAACCCATTTCTTCCAGCATATGGTAGTTCTTTAGTTCTTCTAAATGATTTCTTTTATAGTTATATATCCTTATCTGTTCATTAGGAAGTATTTCTAGGCTTGAATGCGATTTTTTAGACTGATTACTATAAAAAATATAGCCCCCATAGTCAAATTCTATGTATATTTTGTATCGATTTGTGAAAACATCGTGTAAAAACTTTATTTTTGAAGAAATTATCACTGACTTCTGTATCATATCGAATCCAATGGTACTGATCTCCGCTTTTTTGAGTACTTCTTTTAGGAATTTGTTGAAATATTCAGGAATCAACTTCTCTGGAATAAAGACTTCTGTTTTATCCAGAAAAGGCTTGATGTGTAGTGCATTTATATCCTTTAGTTTCATTAGGTTTTTATCAATCACCACCCAAGACCTTAGATTATTCAAGAGCTCTATTTTGTGTTCAGAAGGAATAATTGGTTGCCCTTGGTCATATAGGGACAAACGATAATGGATGCCATTAGTTCCTTTTTCAAACTCAAGGAAAGGAACTAGTTCCTTTTTTGTAGATTTTATATGATATTTTTCTAATATTTCCTGCCTATTAACATAGTTCAAAGACAGATAGAAGTCATTTTCAATTATAATTTCTATAAGTTTTGCTGTTTTTTCTTCTATTTGTTGCTGAATATATCTTTTTTTGTCCCTATTTTTGTAGATATCTTCTATTAGACTCCCTTTAGGGATATATTTTTCTATTAGGATAGGTATCTGCAGATGATTCACAAGCTTCAGAGCTTCTTTTTGGGCTTCACTAAGAGGAATGGCTATACTACGGAGCACTTCCTCAGAGGCTTTTCTGAGCATATACCAATGAGTATTTCTATTCTCTGCAATATAAGCTATAGGAAGAAATAATTGAAAATCAGGATTAAAGGAGAAGTCAAAAAAGATTAGATACATAGAAATAGACTCAAAAAGAAGAAAATAAAAAAAGCCTTCCAAAGGAAAGCCTTTCATTGGTTTAAATAAACCTGTGTAAAACCAAATATTACACAAAACAACACAACTAAATTTTAGCGGTCTGGACGGGACTCGAACCCGCGACCCCATGCGTGACAGGCATGTATTCTAACCAGCTGAACTACCAGACCATTGTTTTGTTTTGCGATGCAAAGGTACAACTTTTTTTGAAACTAACAATGTTTTTTTTCAAAAAAATAAATATTTTTTTCAATTAGTTGATTATCAATTATATGAATTTTAATTAGTCATAGATAAAGACTTTTTTAATAGCCAAATTACCCCCTTTTCAGGAAGTGTGGAAAAGATTTAGAAATTATAAATCGCATTATTTCCATTCTTTGACAAAAATTCCTTATTTTTGCACCTAAATAATACCCCTATGAATAGAGATGAAATTATAGAAACAATCAACCGCATTTTGGTGGAAGAATTTGAAGTGAATGAGAGTGTTATTGAGCCACAAGCGGATTTCCGTGAATCCCTAGGGCTAGATAGCCTTGATTATGTGGATTTGGTAGTTATTATTGAGGAAACATTTGGCGTTAAGCTTGTAGAGGCTGATTTTAAGCCTATTATTACTTTTGAGGATTTTTATAGTACCTTAGAGAATAAGATGAATGCAAAGTAAAGAAGCCTCTCCAAGAACAAAATGGCAAGGAAAGTCCAAAGGGACTGTGCTAGGATATAAGATTTTTGTATTCCTTATTAAGCACTTGGGTGTTCGTTCAGCTTATTTTCTACTTATCTTTGTGGCTTTCTATTATTTCCTTTTTGAAAGAAAATCCAATCAGGTTTTATATTACTATTTCCGCAAACGATTAGGATTCTCCCGCTTGAGAACTATCCTTGCTTTATATCAGAATTATTTTGTTTTTGGGCAAACACTGATTGATAAAGTAGCTATTTTTGCACAACTACAAGACAAATTTACTTACGAATTTGATGGTGTTGAACATCTTTACAATCTCTTAGAACAACCCAATAAGGGAGGTATTCTTATTTCCGCACATATAGGAAACTTTGAAGTGGCTGAGCCTTTTTTTAGAGAAATAGATGTAAATTATCAGATTCATACAGTAACTACTGATATGGAACGGTCGGCTATAAAAGAATATCTGGAAAGTATTACAGATAAGAAGTATGAAGCCAAGTTCGTTTATGTAAAGGAGGATCTTTCCCATATTTTCGAGATTAATGATCTTCTACAGAAGGAAAATATTATTTGCTTTACAGGGGATCGTTATTTTGAAGGAACAAAATATCTCACAGGAAACCTCTTAGGCAAGCAGGCTAAATTTCCTGCAGGACCTTTTTTAATTGCCTCACGCTTGGGTGTTCCTGTTATTTTCGTCTATGTGATGAAAGAAAAGAACCTACACTATCATCTGTATGCACGTATAGCTGAGGCTAAGCATAGAGATGCACAGGAGCTTCTGAATGCCTTCACTGAGAATATGGAACAAATGCTTTTGAAGTATCCCTTGCAGTGGTTTAATTATTTTGATTTCTGGGAAAAGGAAGATTAACCTTGGTCTAATATGAATATGATTACCCTCACCACCGACTTTGGATATAGGGACTATAGTGTTGGTGCCCTAAAGGGACAACTATACCGCCTATTACCCGATGTAACCATTGTAGATATCTCTCACGATATTGAACGCTTCAATATTGCAGAGGTTGCCTATACACTACAGGGGGCTTACTCATATTTCCCTAATAAGACCATTCACATCATAGGGGTAAATAACGAGTTGAACCCCGAAAGACCTCTCTTAATACTTGATTATAACAACCATTATTTCATTACTGCTGACAATGGGTTTATTTCCTTATTTGTAGAAGAACAAACGCCTTGTCATATTTACAAGGTGAATTTGAAAGACACCTGTTCCAGCTTCCCTACCCTTGATTTTTCAACCAAAGTAGCCCAACTTATTCGCCTACAAACTCCCATTGAGGAAATTGGCACTCCCTATCAAGAACACTTACATATTACTAATTTTCTTCCTAAGGTACTCCCCAATAGAATTGAAGGTACTATTATTCATATAGATCATTTTGGAAATCTAGTCTCCAATATCACTCAAAAACTCCTTGAAAAAGAGGCGAAAGGAAGAAAGTTCAACGTGTATTTCCGCTATGAATCTATCAAGAATATAGGACTGGAAGATATCTACCTACAATACAACCAAGCAGAAGAAAAAGAAATTCCAGAAGGAAACAAAATATTGATTTTCAATAAATTAAAATATTTGGAAATGACTCTCTATAAAAGTGATCCTTCTTCTTCGGGAAGTGGGGCTAGCCTAATGGGTATCAAAAGAGGAAATACAATGAGTATCGATTTTATATAAAAATAAGAGAGAGCTTGCGCCCTCTCTTACCAATTCTAACCACAAAATCTAATATATGAAAAACAATTTATCTTTCCCTTTTACGGCGCAAAGATACATCGGTTTTAGCAATAGAAAATCTGTTTTTTTATTGGTTTTTTCTATATTTCTATAGATATTCCTTATATATATGCTTAAAACATTGAAAATGAATACCTTTACGAACATTTATTCTTTTCGGATTCTTTTTCTAGCTTCTACTTCATCCTTTTGAAGTTGTTTTTTTAAAGCCTCTATGGAAGAGAATTTTACTTCTTCTCGGAGATAATCCACAAAATAAATACGTAATTGCTGACCATAAAGATCCCCATTAAAGTCGAAGAAATACACCTCTATACTTTCTCCTTTCCCTTCTATAGTAGGATTTTTCCCTATACTAAGCATCCCGAATACCTTACATCCTTGAATAAAACTATATACAATATATACACCTATTTTAGGAACTATTTTGTAAGGTGTCTCTATCTGGATATTTGCAGTAGGATACCCTAAAGTACGACCCAATTTCTGCCCGTGAATGACCTCCCCTGAAAAGGAAAAAGGATACCCTAAGTAGTGATTCGCTTCCTTTATATCTCCACTAAGTAGAGCCTTTCTTACCTTGGTGGAACTTACAGAGACTGCCTCTACCTCTTGCACAGGGATTTCTATCACCTGAAAGTGATACCGATTTCTAAACTCCTTTAATTCCTCTATCCCTGCTGCACGTTGCCTTCCAAAACGATGATCATACCCTATGATAATTATCTTAGCCCTAAGCTTCTTCATCAGAATATCTTTAACGTATTGTTCTGCTGTAAGTGAAGCAAATTCTTTATCAAAAGGCTGAATCACAAGTTGTTCTATTCCATAATTCTCCATTAAGAAAGCTCTTTCCTCTATTGTTTGGAGAAGCTGGATAGGTTCCGAAGGTTTCAGAACCATTCTGGGGTGAGGGAAAAAAGTCAGTACTGTAGGAAGGAGTTGGTTCCTCTTAGCCATTTCCACTACTTGCTTGATAATCTTCTGATGTCCTATATGTATTCCATCAAATGTTCCAATAGTAACTACGGTATCAGCTGGAGAAATGAAAGAGGTCGTATCTGTAATTAATTGCATAAGGAATCTATTAAGAGTCGTTTTTGCTAGCCAAGAATAGATAGTTTTTCTCCTCACGGGTAAGGCTATCATAGCCACTCTTAGCTATTTTATCTAAAATGGTATTAATCCGTTCTTCGGTAGCTTTGTTGGGGTATTTGTTTGTTTCTTTTTTCTTTTTATTAAAGGAAAATGATAGTCTGAAACCTCTCTTAAGATAAAGAGCATATAATCCTCCTATACAGGCTCCTCCTAAATGTGCAATGTGACCTCCAGCATTGGCAACAGGAATACTTATCAAATCAACTATAATAAGAAGTGCTCCCAACACCCAAAGAGGCAGAGAAAATACGCCTAATAAATATATTCTATAAGAAGGTATATAGCTAGCTAAGAATATCATAACTGCCATAATTCCAGCAGATGCTCCTAAAAGAAAGTCTCCTTCTCGATGTGAGAACACAGGAAATACTTGATAGGTAAGAACGAAAAAGAGTCCTCCTATAATAATTCCTGAAAAATAAACCCCCAAAAAGCGCCTTGGAGAAGATAAATTCATAAATAATACCCCTCCAAAATAAAGCATTATCATATTAAAAAACCAATGCCCAAAACCTGTATGAAAGAAGCTATAAGTAACCAATGTCCAAGGTTGAGATAATAAAGACTTAGGACTCTGCGACAAAGCGAAATAGTCTCTTATAAAAGGTGTTTCTATCTGCCAGAGAAATGCTATAAGTGTAGGAAAGATATACATACACAAATACCCCATCAATAGTATATAAATTACTGATAGGGAATGTCTTGTAAATAGTTGCTTGAGTGGTTTCATCTTAAAATAAAGCTCCTTTTTTAGTTCCAACGCCTATTCTCGAAGGAATTTTTCTGCCATATCTTCATCAGAATAAAACCAATCAAAGCTCCTCCTATATGCGCAAAATGAGCTATATTACTTCCAAAAATAGGGAACTTGGTAATCCCTGAGAACAAATCCAGAGCTATAATAATAGGAATAAAATACTTTGCTTTGATAGGAATTGGCAAAAACATCAGCATCAGTTCTGCATTAGGAAATAGGATTCCAAAAGCTACCAATATTCCATAAACAGCTCCAGAGGCTCCTACTGCAGGAACTGAAAAGGAATTGAAAAGGTCTTTGAGCTGGCTCTGTGATAGAATTCCTTGCCAGTCTGTATAAATTTTCCCCTGACTAACAACATTTGTAATTTGTTCTTGTGTATAACCTTCTCGTAAGAGTACATCCGCTACGGAATGAAACTCATAATAATTGACTGCAGTATGCAAAAAAGCTGCCCCCAATCCACAAGCAAAATAGAAAAAAATAAAACGATTACTCCCAAAATAACTCTCCAGAGGAACCCCAAAAGAATATAAGGCAAACATATTAAAGAAAATATGTCCTATCGAAGCGTGCATAAACAAGTGTGAGAATGCTTGCCACCAATGAAAATTCGGGTTCTCGAAAAAATAGAGAGCTGCATTATCTTGCACAGTAGGAATCACTAAAGCAAGTAAGAAAAATAGGATATTGGCTATAATAAGGTGCTTAACCGCTCTGGTAATATTCATCAAACTAATCGAATTAAAGGGCAAAGATACAACTATTTTTGTAAGTTCTTAATTTTCTCGGTCAGCTTAGGAACAATTTCAAAAAGATCTCCCACAATACCATAGTCAGCTGCCTTAAAGAAAGGAGCTTCTGGATCAGAATTAATAACCACTTTCACCTTGGAAGCACTTACTCCTGCTATATGCTGAATAGCACCAGAAACCCCCAGAGCTATATACAAATCACAAGCCAAAGGCTTCCCTGTCTGTCCAATATGTTCGCTATGAGGACGCCATCCCATATCAGAAACAGGCTTTGTACAAGCGGTAGCCGCTCCAAGAGCATCGGCTAAATCCTCTACTAAGTGCCAGCTTTCAGGAGTCTGCATTCCTCTTCCTCCCGATACAACAATAGAAGCTTCCTCTATTGAAATTTTTTGGGATACTTTCTGTCTTTCTATAGAGTAGATAGACTTCTCTTTATGAGGAATTTCTACCGAAAAATCCTCAATTGAAGCTTCTGTAGGAGCCTGTTTTGCCTCCAACACATTTCCAGCAAGCGTAATTACCTGCTTGGGGGCAAGCGGAATCCAAGCAATTGCTTTTGAAGAAAAAATTACTTTCTGGACTTTCCCTTCTTTAGGTAAGGAAGACACATTGGATAGGTAAGCTCCCCCCCACTTAACAGCCACTATAGGAGCCAGATAGCGAGTATCCGCTGTGCTAGGCAATATTATAGTATTTACCTGTAGGCTCTCGGCTACCTGCTGTATAACCTCAGCATAAGTCTTGGCATCGAAGGAGGAAAGCCTTGTATCTGTTATTTTTATAATTTTATTTGCCCCATACTCTTGTAAGAGAATAGGGTCTGATATATTTATTGTAAGGGCAATAACCTGTTCAGAAATTGACCTAGCGTAAGCAATCGCTTCTAGGGATTTTCTTGTGAATTGTCCTTTATCATATTCGGTATATACTAAGATCATTATTTATCCTTTAAATTTTTAAAAAAGTTTTCTCTTATTATGAAGTTCATCAATTAATTCATCCAGATTATCAGGTGAAATCATCTTGATAGGAGCTTTTTCCTGAGGTTTTTCCAGCGATGCTATAGCAGGCTGAGATTGAGCCTCTATAGGAGAAAGTAGTTGCAAAGGTGCTTTACGAGCTCCCATTATTCCTTTCATACTTGGAATACGTATTTCATTCTCTGGAATGAGCTCTTTCTGGATACCTACCACTATGGGAAATGAAGATTCTAATAGTTCCTTACCGCCATCAATTGTACGAGTTACCTTTACTTTTTCTCCCTCTATAGAAAAAGCTGTTACATCATCTACAAAGTTATAATCCAGTAAGGTTGCTAGCATCCCCCCTACCATTCCTCCATTATAATCCAATGATTCACGCCCACAGAAGATAATTGGGTAGTCCTTAGCTACTACAGCCAGCTGTTGTGCTACAAAATAACCATCTGTAGGAAAAGTATCTATCCGAATCATCTCATCTGCTCCCAAAGCAAAGGCTTTCCTTAGAACAGGCTCACTATCAGAAAGTCCTACGTGTACTAGAGTAATATGAGCCCCTTCTTGTTCTTTGAGCTGTATTGCCCTAATAAGAGCAGCTTCATCACTAGGATTTATTACAAATTGTACGCCTGTCGGGTCAAACGACTTATGGTCAGTTGTGAAATTTATCTGGGAGGTAGTGTCAGGTACCTGATTAATACAAACTAATATTTTCATTAAAAATGTAATTTATAAAGAATGCACAAAGATACAAATTTTTCACTATAAAAATAAATATTAAAAATAAAAATAAGGCTTTATCCTCAAATAAAGCCTTATCAACAACTAAACATTTATCTCACAAATTTACAACTATGCTTTCGGAATTAGTGACTTATAAAATACAAAGCCAAAACCAAAGGTAAGCATTAAGTGAAAAGGAAAAAGTCCAAAATCATTCAGCTTAATACCACTATAGAGTCCAAATAAGAAATAACACATCAACAGAAATTCCATAATCACATTTGGAGAAAGCTTCTTATTGATATATTTATTTCCTTTCCAAGAATCCTTCAAAGAACTAATATTAAACTTAGGTGTACGGACAAACTCCGTTTTCTTTCCTGAATATCCCTGAAGCACTGCCAATACATTATGTAAAGAGAATCCTAGAGCAACGGAGAAAAAGCTAAAGAATAGCTTCACATAATCCACAAAATCATCAAAAGTTTTTCCTTGGATATTTTTATATGTAATCCAGTAACAACAAAAGAGAATTATAGTACTAGCAATAAAAAAACTTGTAAGCTTGAACAGCCAAGCAAAACTAGTATAATAATCCTTAACATACATCATAGGAACACTAAGTATTGCTACCAAGAATACATAAAGAAACATAGAACTATTCAGTAAATGCATCACACCGTGGAACTTTGTCTTCCAGCTAATATTCTTGGCTGCGAGAACATTACGAACTGATTTTTTAAATACCTCTGCCCCACCCTTATTCCATCGGAATTGCTGTGAGCGTGCTGCGGAAACTACTACTGGTAATTCTGCTGGAGTCTCTACATCTACCAAGTATTTGAATTTCCAATTCTTAAGCTGGGCTCGATAGCTCAAATCCAAGTCCTCTGTAAGAGTATCTCCTTCCCAATTCCCTGCATCTAGAATTGTCTTCTTCCTCCAGATTCCAGCAGTTCCGTTGAAGTTAATAAAGTGCCCTTTGCTGTTACGCCCCACTTGTTCTAAGGTAAAGTGAGTATCTAAGGCTAGAGCTTGAATCTTCGTCAAAAGAGAATAGTTACGATTGATATGTCCCCATCGGGTCTGAACTACTCCTATTTGTTCGTCTTTAAAATAAATAACTGTTTTCTTAAGCCAATCAGGCTTAGGAAGGAAATCTGCATCGAAGATAGCAATAAAATCTCCTTTAGCAATCGCTGTTCCATATTTTAGAGCTCCTGCCTTGAAGCCTTCTCTATTTTCACGACGAATATGAACAATATCCAAGCCTGTTGCTTGTAACTCAGCAATAATCCTAGCTGTTTCTGCTACCGAATCATCTGTAGAATCATCTAATACTTGGATTTCTAATTTATTCTTTGGATATTCTAACTTAGCAATATTTTCTAACAGGCGAGGCACCACATATTTTTCATTATAAATAGGGAGCTGTACTGTCACATAAGGAATTTCATTAGGGTCAAATAAGTTGAACTTAGGAGCTTCACTATTCTGATTCTTATTTCGCAGATAATTAACAGCTAAATTCAATATAGTCAAGCTATAAAAGAAAATAAGCAATAATGACAAGCAATAAACACCTGAAATTATGTACGTTACAATTAATTTTAAATCCATAAATTTACTGATTTAAATCCAGTGCAAAGATACGTTTTTTTCTCTATTTAACATTGTTAAATATTTTTTTTAAAAAACAAACCCTTCTCTTCAAAAAGAGAAGAGAGAGGGCTCGCAAAATAATTTTAAAACTTATTTATTATGAAAAACCTTTTCTATTTTTGATATTTAGCATACTTGCTCTTGAACTTATCTATACGCCCAGCGGTGTCGATAAGCTTCGCTTTTCCTGTATAATAAGGATGAGAAGTACGAGAGATTTCCAACTTTACTAAAGGATATTCTACTCCTTCTATTTCTATGGTATCTTTAGCTTCTATGGTTGATTTGGTGATAAAGATATCCTCATTAGACATATCTTTGAAAACAACCAAACGATAATTAGAGGGATGTATTTCTTTTTTCATTACTACTGTTATTTCTGATTTTTTCAAGGTGCAAAGGTACTACTTTTTTTTTATTTCACAAACGAAAAGAATATTTTTTATTCACAAATATAAATTTTAACATTTAATCCTGCTTTAGTTCTTCTGTTACCTCCAAAAGTGTAGCAAAAGTAAGCACTTTTTCTCCGAACTGTAGAAAAAGTTCTTTCCTATAATGCTCTTCAAGAACAGACTGGAAATAGGAAATTGCTTCCTTATTGGTAGCTTCATACTGCAGGCTGAAAGCCTTACTTCCTATCTCTTGTATATGAATCTGTAGAAGTTTTAATCCTGAAAAGTGACTTTCCTGTAATGATCGAGACATATGTCCTCTTATCCATTCTTGCCATTGAGGGAAAACAGCTTCCTCTATATGGTAGGTGATGTTATAAATATATTTCATTCTTAATTTTTTATCAAACCCGTCTATAAATTCCACTTAAGCCCAGCATAATAAGTACGCCCTGGGGAGATACTCGAATAGAAAGTATTCGTCTTAGACTGATAACCCAATAAGTTATTAATTCCTGCACTTATGGTCATCTTGTAAGGGAGCTTAGAAGATAGTTGTAATCGCCATATGCTATAGGGTTCGTAGTAGCTATATGTCTCCGAACCATTATCTGTTCCATAAAGATGATTCGCACTTACATATTTACCACTGATAAGTACATTCGGAATATATTTCCTATTATTTACAGGTATATATTCAGCTTTAAGAGTAAAAGTATGAGGCCTTTCCTCTGATTTCCTTTTTTCTATATTATAATAAGCATAAGAAGCCTTAAAACGCAATGCGTGTATAGGGCGATATGTAGCCGAAACCTCAGATCCTATAACCCCTGTTTTCCCTGAGAAATTGGTATAGTGCAGGGTATCATTGGACTGCGTCCAGACATAAGCAATCTTATCTGTAACCACTGAATACTGAGTCATTGCTGTTACATTCCATTTTTTAGTATTAAGCTCTACAGAAAAATTAAAATTGTTACTCGTCTCTGGCTGAAGCTTCTTATTACCCATTATCTGGAATCCTCCTCCTGGTGCGTGGAACCAATTCGTATAAAGTTCTTTCAGAGTAGGAGAACGGAATCCTGTAGAATAGCCTCCTCTAAAGGTAAATTCTTCGATCTTGAACATCCCTGAAAGACGATAAGTAAAATACTCCTTAAAGAGAGAATGATAATCCATTCTCAAGCCTGTAACCAAAGTAAAAGCTGGAGAAAGTGCCCAATCCTGTTGAGTAAAAAGACTATAAGTATAAGCATTTTGCTTAGCTGAAGTTCCCTCATTATTAAAGCGAAAACTCATCAAACCGTCTGAGTTAGCTTCTATACCTGCCACAAAAGAATGCTTCCCATAAAGAGCTTGGTTATACTGAGAACCTACCTTCCAGATAGTACTTTCATAATTTTTTTCTTTCTCCTTTAATCTCACAAAATAATCATATTTTTCATAACGGTCGAAAGAACCAGAGAAGCTCAATTCCTTATTTTCATTAATTAGGTATTTGGCATTCATAGCTAAGCTATAGTCATAATAGCGATCTCTTATCTTATTAGATATTTCAGTTCCAGGATTCCGCTCACTGAAATAATAAGTAGGCGTAAAAGAGAGCTTTAGCTTAGGAGAGAAATCAAATCCTATTTTGGGTGAAACACTATAGATAGTAAATCCTGCAATGTTAATTTTCCCTTTTTCTCCTTCCACTACTCTTCCATCTGGATAAGTCACTTTTAGCCCTTCAGTATCTGTAAGCCAATAAGGTGTCCGGAGCTTATAGAAAGATGTAAGACGAATATTCCCCCATTTTTGCTTGGAGCCTATGGTAAAGTCTATCTTATGATCCTTATTGGTGTCATAGAGGTAACCAGCATTCATCTCTATAGGCTTCTGAGAATTTTTAGTTATGATATTAATAACCCCTCCCAAAGCATTAGAACCATAAAGAGAGGATGAGGCTCCTTTAATAATCTCTATCCGTTCTACATTATCCAAATTAATCCGATCATAGTCAATATTATCAAAACTTTCGCCTCCCATACGTTCTCCATCCACTAGGAAAAGGACATATTTTCCGCCAAATCCCATCATATTAATATCAGGACTGCTATTCCCTCGATAGGTAAAATTAATTCCAGAAAATTCGTTCTCCAAGAAAGTTTGGAAGTTTGTAGCCTGAGATTTTCGTATATCCTCCGAGGTAATTACCTGTACTGTAATAGGTACATTTTTAAGATTTTTCTCTGTTCTTGTAGCAGTCACAGTGATTTCTTCAACTTCTATTTCCTTATCCTTACAAATGGCAAAAGTATAATTTTTTTCACTTTTTTTGAGCGTTATCCTAAAAAATTTACCTTTGTAGCCCTCTTGAGAGATATAAATAGGATATGTTCCCTTAGGAAGATTATCAAAAAGAAAATGTCCTTGCTCATTGGTCTGTATAGTTCTTTTAAGAGAGACAAACTCCACTGTGGCACCTACCAAAGGCTGTTGAGAGGAACAATCAATAATCCTCCCTGAAAAAGAATATTGTGCCCAGGCATCCAAAGACAGAAAAAGACAACATAGATAGATAAATATTCTCCCCATTTTGTATTAGATTTTTTAGAAAAAGGAATTGCTACACTCTTAATAAGCATAGCAATTCACAGACATTTTATATTTTATGGGTTAGAAATTTCCATCTGTACTCACTTTATAAATGAATGTAATGAAGCCAGCTACTTTTTTATCACTATAGAAATCCGTAACTTGGAACTTCACAAGCTTACCTGTTGCTGTCTTTAGGACATATACATTCTTAGTAGGAGCATATACACTTGGCCAGGTAGGCATATTAGTTGGAGCAATATTAATTGTTCCTGTAGTTACTCCAAAACCACCTGTAAGCAAGGGAGAAGCAGAGGTTGTAATAGTCTGATAAGGTTTATAAGAGAGAGTTAGCTCAATTCCTTCTTTATCCTTTACAAATGTACCTGTAGGTGCTTTGGTTACAGCTGCAAAGTCCTTGCTATCAGCACTTATTGCTTCTGCTTGACCTTTTCCAGATGTTCCTCCATTAAGCTTTACCGCATAAGAATTAAAAGCAACATCCCAAGTAAGGTCTGTCTCAGGAGTGGTAGGGGTTACAGTAGTCCCTTTTTCAAAGGAGAAATACACCCATTGTTTCTTAGAAGCATCTAAGTTTTCTATTTTCTTTTCCCCTCCATTAGTAGAGGCTCCTCCTTGATTCTGTTCGCTAGACTTATTATCATCTTTGCTGCAAGAGCTAAGCGTTACCATTCCTGCTAGGAGCGCAGGAAGAAAAAAATTCATTTTCATCTTTGTAGAATTTAGTATTATTAATGGGGCAAAGTTACGATTTTATTTAGAATAAAAAAAAATAATTTAATTATTTTCCAGTTTTTAAAATATGATTTTATTTATTATAAATATTATTTGGAATAAATAAAAACAATTATTACCTTTGCACCCTAATAAAATTTAACCTTGAAATGCGATTTCTTTTGATTTTCTCTGTAGGATTATTTGGTATACAAAATGCCTTCTCCCAGAGAGATACTCTTGACCCTAAAAAAATTATTAAACTAGATGATATTGTGGTTTCTGCACAGATAGAACCACAATCTATCAGAAAATCTATCAAAAATGTGCAAGTAATCACAGAGGAACAGATTAAAAGCTTAGGAGCTTCAAATCTTGGTGATGTACTGAACCAATATGTGAATATTACAGTAGTACCTAGCGGAGAATCTGGACGATCTACAGTGTCTCTTTTTGGTTTGGACTCAGATTATTTCAAAATATTGGTAGATAACGTCCCTTTAGTTAATGAAGGAGGTTTTGGAAATAATACGGATTTGTCTCAAATCAATCTGGAAGATATCGAACGTATTGAAATCGTAGAAGGAGCGATGGGAGTTACACACGGAGCAAATGCTGTAAGTGGCATTCTAAATATTATTACCAAAAGAAAAACACCTAACCAATGGGACATATCCTATTCCCTACAGGAGGAAACAGTAGGGAAAGAATACAATATAAAGGATAGAGGGCGACACATTCAGAACTTCAAAGCTACTCATAATATTAATCAAAATTGGCTAGCTTCATTAGGAACTACTCGCAATCGATTTATGGGGTTTTTAGGCGATTATAATGGAAAAAATGTTCTCTATAATAGCCAAGGAAGAGGTTATATGTATCTACCACGTACCTATTGGCAGACCAATGCATTGGTGAATTATCATTCTCAGAAATTCAACACTTTCTACAAGTTCGAATGGATGACTCAGGATATTGATTACTATGACCGAAATATAAAATCTGCCTATAATGATCGCTGGGGAGCTTACAAATACGGAAATGACAAGCGTTATTTCTATAAGCGACAGTTCCATAACTTGAACCTGAATGGAATTGGATGGATGAATTATGATTTTTCTTTCTCTTTCCAGAAACAAACTCGCGAGAATGAAGACTTTAGATATATTATTAGTCAGAAAACAGAAGCGGACAACCGAAAACAACTCATAGAATCTATGCAAGTATTCTATTCCAAAGGAAACCTCAACAAACTATTCTATGACAAGAAGTTAGCTCTTTCTTTAGGCTATGAGGCTACCTCCAATAAAGGATTTGCTTTAGTAGATGCTGAACAAAACAGAACAAGAGAAGTTCAAAAGAACATTGATAACTATGATGCTTTTCTTGTCTCAGAATATCATTTCACAGATAAATTTTCTACTAGCATAGGAGGAAGATATTCATTCCAGACTTTATTTGACAACCAATATTCCTACTCCTTGGGAACAAGATATTTGTTCAAAGACAATTATGAATGGAGAGCTTCTGTGGGGCGTTCCTATCGTACCCCTGATTTCTATGAACTCTATTCTAATATTATCTTCGAGGGGCATCATTTCCTTGGCAACGAGGCATTACTCCCTGAAAGTAGTCTCTCTGTGGATACGAGCCTTAAAAAGCTTACATCCTTTGAGAATGGAGCTACTCTCAAGAACCAAATAGGAATCAGTTATAATACTATAAAGGATCGTATCACAAGCGCTCTTATTGGCTATGACGGTGCTACTCCTAAGTATCAGAATATCAATATTAGTGAGTATAAATACATTAATTTATCTTCTCCTAATAAGCTTATAATTCATAATTTTGACTTGAATATTGGAGCTTCTCTCACTTGGATATCTCAACTTATTAATAACAATCAGTACCAGACTGACAGCCGTTATCTGCTGAATATTGTAGGAAATGTGGGGCTTTCTTATAACATTCCTTCTTGGGATACTTCTATTTCAGGTTATTATAAATATGTAGGAAAGTCTCAATTATGGGCTAGTACAGCCAATGGCTATGTTGTTTCTGAAAGAGACCCTTATGGCTGGCTAGATGCTTCTATAAAGAAAAATCTCCTCCATAAACGATTAGAACTTACTTTGGGTGTTAGAAACCTATTAGATGTAACAACTGTCTCAAGAACCTTATTAACTGTAGGACACGAAAGCTCCTCTAGTATACTCCTGGGATATGGAAGATCTTATTTCTTGAAACTTACTTATAACTTAAATATTAATTATTAAATTTTTCCATTATGAGAAAACAGATATTATTTCTCTCACTTGTAGCCCTTGGGCTATCTTCTTGTTCAAAGGATGACAATAATAGTCCTAATCCTGTTGATCCTGTTACTCCCACTACTCCCGTCTCTGAAGGAGGTATTTTCAAGCCTTCTGTAGGAGGAGCTACCCAACCTAATCAGGTATTCATAGACCTTTCTGCCAAAAGTGAAAGTACAGCCAAGAGAGACTCTTGGGATTTTGGATTCTATTGTGGTGATGAATTCCGAGTAATCCTTAACAGCACTGTAAAAATGGCTGCTAAGCAACTAGAAACTACTAATATCGACGAAGTACAAACCGAAGACCCCAATGTAGCAGTAGGTTTTAGTACTCCTGCAACTTCTGGTTATGTAGATGGACCTTGGGGAGAAATCAATTCCAATACTAAAGGAAGAGGTACTGCCATTGCTGAAATCTCAGCTACAGAATCCGAAAATAAAGTATATTTGGTAAATATGGGTGCTTCTGTTCCTACTGATGCCTCTCCTCAAGCAGGGGCTACTGCCTTAGAAGGTGATTCCAGAGGTTGGAAAAAAATCCGTGTCACTCGTAACGGTAATGATTATGTAATTGATTACGCCGACCTAAATGCTACCACTCATCAGTCTATCACTGTAAGAAAAAATCCTGCTTATAATTTCGTTTTTGTAAGCCTTAACCAAGGAAAAGTTGTGAATGTACAACCTGAAAAAGCAAAATGGGATATTGCTTTCTCTCCTCTTATTAACTATACAGCTACCAGACGCCCTGCTACTTTAGAAAACTCTGTTACCTACTATTTTGCTGATGTGGTTACTACTAATATCTTAGGAAATGTAAGAGCTCAGATTATCAAAAGTGATAGTGCTGAAAAACGTGACCAAGACTATGCAGCTTATGACAAAGCTAAAGCAAATGAAATCAATTTCAATGACCCCTCTCTAAACCAACAATTAGTGATTGGAGCTTCTTGGAGAAATACTTTTAATAAAGTATTATATGATAATGTATTCTATGTAATTAAGGATGCTGAAGGAAATCTTTTCAAACTCAAATTCGTAAGCCTTATGAACGAACAAGGAGTTCGTGGTTATCCTGTATTTGAATACGCCTTATTAAAATAAAACAATCGAGAGAAGAACAGGGGTCTCC
The DNA here is from genome assembly GCF_963525585.1 of uncultured Capnocytophaga sp. NCBI lineage: Bacteria > Pseudomonadati > Bacteroidota > Flavobacteriia > Flavobacteriales > Flavobacteriaceae > Capnocytophaga > uncultured Capnocytophaga sp. The sequence goes on from NZ_CAURLX010000001.1 coordinate 24,257, forward strand.
TTGGGGAGACCCCTGTTATTATTTTCCTTTTATATACTGTCTATAATCACTCCACCTATTCTTATAGAGTACTTCCGATGATAGAGGAACAAATATATTCTTTAAAGAGGTTTTATTAAACGCTCCATCTCCTAAAAAAGGAGGACTCTCTCTTTCTACAGTTACCGTTGTCAATGATCTACAATCAAAGAAGGCATTGTCCTCTATTTGGGTTATATCCTTATGGAGAACCACTGTTTTAAGTGCAAAACATTTAGTGAAAGAACTTCTTTCTATTTTCTTAACTCCTTTAGGGATAACTATATGCTCCAGTGCAGAACATCTTGATAAGCTTAGACTTGTTATAGCATCCGAAAGTTCTACCTCCTTAAGGAGCTTACAACCATCTAATCGAACAGTCGTTATTTGTTTCGGTAATTTTATAGAAGTAATTCCCGCTGCTGTTATAGAAAAACTACTTTGCTCAATACTTGAGGGGATAGTAAGAGTCTGTAAGTCTTCACATCCATCAAATGCCTCTAATCCAATTGATTTCAATTGATTAGGCAGATTCAACTGAATGATGGATTTACAGTTTTCAAATGCCGAGTTCCTAATATATAACAAACTCTGAGGAAGCGTTACAGAAACCAGATACTCACAATTTGAAAAGGCTCGTTCGCCTATAGCTACTACTTTGTCTCCTAATATAATAGAAGTAACTCTTCTATTCCCTGCAAAAGCGTCTTTTTCAATATGAGTTACTTCTCTAAGTTCCTCATTAGAATTCATATCTATATGAGTCATTCGAGTATTATTCCATCTAAGTAATGTCTTCCCATTATTAGTCAAATCATAGTCTGTCTTCTTAATAGGAAGAGATGGAGAAATGGCCTCATTTGTTTGTCCTAAGGAAAGATAAGAGTTTCCCCAGCCTTGTGCTGTCTTAGGACCATACAGCCGCTTATTTTCAGTATCAATATACCAATCCTCTATACTTCCTTTATTTTCATCAGGAGCTCCTTTCCCTGCATATATCCTAGAGCCATCTTTTCCAGACATTCCTGTAGCACCTTGTGCCTTGACACCTAAATCTTTATCTCCCACATACCAATTACCATTGGCTCCTATATGGGGAGCTATTCCCTCTCTACCAGGTGTTCCCTGTGCTCCTTGTGCCTTAATCCCTAGATCCTGATATCCCACATACCAATTCCCATTAGTTCCTATATGAGGGATAAGTCCATCTTTACCTGGGGTTCCTTGTGCTTTTACTCCCAAATCCTCATTTCCTACAAACCAATTACCATTGGCTCCTATATAAGGGGTAAGCCCATCTTTACCTGGGGTTCCTTGTGCTTTTACTCCCAAGTCCTCATTTCCTACAAACCAATTACCATTAGAACCTATACGAGGAGCTCCTGCAGTTCCTCCTGAAGCTCCTGGGGCTCCCTGCAATCCTTGAGCCTTCACGCGGGTATCCATCTCTCCTATAAACCAGTTGCCATTAGAACCTATATGAGGAGTAATCCCATTACTACCTGATGTACCCGGATTCCCTTTCGCTCCTCTAGGACCTTGTGCTTTCACGTGAGTATCTATTTCTCCTACATACCAATTACCATTGGCTCCTATATGAGGCGCTATTCCATCGGCTCCTGTAGCCCCAGTTTCTCCTTGTGCTTTTACACGGGTATCTGTATCCCCTACAAACCAATTACCATTAGTTCCTATATGAGGAGATATTCCTGGGGCTCCTTGCATACCCGGGGTTCCTTGTGCTTTCACCTGAGTATCAGTTTCTCCTACAAACCAATTCCCATTAGAACCTATATGGGGAGTTACTCCATTAGAACCTGCCTTCCCTGGAATTCCTTTTAGGTTAATGGGCATCCCCCAGCCTTGAACAGTTTTCCCTCCATATAGATTGTAAGTTTCTATATCCAAATAGTAATCCCCTATATTCCCTAAGGATTCATTAGGCACTCCATTTCCTGAATGGATTGAGGTACCTTTCTGCACCTCTACACGTTCTACTATGGTTTCTTTACCACAATTTACTGTAGATATTCCTAATAGAATACCTATCACCAGAGCTAATCCTTTAAGTCGATGATTCATAATTTTTTTATTATATTCTAAAAAATTACCTCTTATAAAAGCTTCTTCACCTAAGAACAAAGTTACGAAAAATTCTTGAAATATCAGCTAATTTTTGCAAATTATTTTAACTGCAAATAATTGTATCTATTCTAACTAATAATTATTTTTTATATTTCATAGAAAACAAAACAAAAGGAGCCTCCCTCTATCGGAAGCTCCTCTCAATAAAAAATATTAATTATCAGAGATTTAGATAACTTTTTAGCGCTTCTACATAACTTTCAAAGGCAAGCAACCCCTTATGAGTGAGTGTAATTTCGGTATTAGGGTAATTATCCTTGAAAGACTTGGTAACTGAGATATAACCTGCAGTCTCCAATTTCTGTATTTGTACCGAAATATTTCCTGAGCTAGCCTTGGTAGCTTGCTTTATCCGAGTAAAATCGGCTTTTTCCTCTGTTATAAGCAAGGAAACTATAGCTAATCTCAGCTGAGAATGCAATATAGGATCTAGCTCACTGAACATTTTTTCTGCTTTTTATAGTTAAAATAGAACTGAATCCCTGGAATAAGAAATAATAAGCACGCTAATAGCGAGGAAACCAGAGGAAGAGCTATTCCATAGTGGAAAAATAGCACACTATAAGTCAGTCCCAATCCAAATAATGAGGTTATTATCCAGAGGAAAACCCTAAGATGAAGTGCTATAGCTAATGCTACAAAAGAAAAAGGCAGATAAATAGCCAGAATCATTATCTCATAGTTCTTCCAATTGCTATAAGGCAGAAAAAAACCAAGAAAAGCACCCAATCCTGCTACTAACCAAAGCCAATCCAACGGATCCGGACTCTTCTTCTCCACCTTATTCCTTATTCCTTCCCTTATTTTTTGCCCAAAATTAAAAAGAAAGCCCAAAGGCATCAGTACAGCCCAGCCTATCCACGAATGTCGAGGATAGTAATCCAAGGCGAGCATCACAAACTGTATTATCCCTGAAAGGGAAATTAGCACACTCCAAAAGATAAGAAAGAAACCATTTTCCTCATACTTTTGTTTTCTTTGATGAATGATATCTTGAATAATTCTCAAGCTATCAGCAGGTTGTAGTTCCATAATGATAATATTATAAAGTTTTTAAATACAATGCAAATATAAATAAGTTTATTTTATAAACCAAATATTTTAACTTTATCTTAAATAAAAGAGGCTTTCCTATGGAAAGCCTCTTTCGATAAAAACAAGTATTTTACTAAGAATTTTCTCTACGAACAAACTCTCTTACGAGCTTAAGCACCTTTGGCATTGTTGCATTTACAGCATTAAGCACTTCAGTATGAGAGACCGTTGGAGCAATATTGGCTCCTCCTAAGTCAGAGATGATAGAGAGTGCAAATACTTTCATTCCTTGATGTCTTGCTACGATTACTTCAGGAACGGTACTCATCCCCACAGCATCACCTCCTATAGCTCTTACCATTCCATATTCTGCAGGAGTCTCAAAAGTAGGTCCTTGTAAGCCTACATATACCCCTTTTTGAAGATTTATTCCCTGCTCCTTAGCAATTTCCTCTGCTAATGAAATCATTGAGCGATTATACGCCTCACTCATATCAGGGAAGCGGGTGCCAAACTTTTCTAAGTTCTTTCCTCGTAAAGGGTGCTCTGGGAACATATTGATATGATCCTTAATCAGCATAATATCCCCAATAGAGAAAGCAGGATTCACCCCTCCTGAAGCATTAGAGACTATCAGTTTTTTGATCCCTAATAAATGGAATATACGAATGGGAAAAGTTACTTCATCCATTGCATAGCCCTCATAGTAGTGAAAACGACCACTCATTAGTAGCACATATTTCCCTGACAGAGTACCATAAATAAGTTTGTTCCCGTGCCCTTCTACTGTGGAATGTGGAAAGTTAGGAATCCCTGTATATGGTATTTCTACAATCGGTGTTACTTCTTCCTGTAGAGAAGATAAGCCTGAGCCAAGGATAATAGCAAACTCAGGAGCTCCTTCACTTATAAATTGTTGGATATAATCTGCCGTTTCTTGATATCTTTTGTACATATTCTTTTTTTGATGACAAAGATACGGATTTTTTTGGGATTTATTTCCCTTTCTTACGAAAATTATCCCTTAGAGTAGATTTTTTAGAATTAACTTATTAAAGAGGGAGAAGAATTATAACATTCCTTGTATTAGAAGTATTTTTAAGCTCTTGCTCTGACAAACTTACCTCCTCCAAGGTTGGAAAATGAATAATATTAATAACTATGATATAGAACATTAAAAAAACTATTATAAACCTTATATATGTTTTGGTATATAACAAAAATTTCTGTATTTTTGCCTATCTGTATTTAATTATTTTTTTTATGAAGAAATCCATTAAAACAATGTTTTTCACTTTAGCTTCTATAGTCTCTGTATCAGCATACAGTCAAGATATGATTTCTCTAAGAAATGGAGAGAAAATCAAGGCAAATGTAAAAGAAGTTAGCGAAAGTGAAGTAGTATTTACTTATGACAAGGAAACTGTCATTAACAAGCTTCCTACTTATCAAATTGCACAGATTAAATTCAAATCAGGTAGAGTACAGAAGTTTGAGGCTTCCAACACACAAGCTAGCGATCCAAACGCACAGGCCAACGCCCTATTAGAAGCCTACAATGCCTCTATTGGCAGGAAAGGTCAAGGAAACTATTCCTCTAATACAACATCTCCCTATACTTTCAACATTCCTGAACCTAATTATGCAGGAACTGTTCTCCTAATTGATGAAAATGGAAATACTCTGGGTACGCTAGAAAACCAGAAAGTAGCTATTCGTACAAATTCCAATGCAGGAGTATTCATTGTAGGGGTAGGCTCTACTAAAACAAGACAATATGTAAAGGGAAAAAGCTCTCCTTTACGTGTAAAGAAAGGAAAAATCCTATTACTTGCTAAATCAATTAATAATTTTTCTAATCCCAATGAAGTTATTGAGGTATTTAAGCTAGAACAAGGTAAAAAAGACCGCTCCATTGTTATCTCAGAAGCTCACACTTATGGAGGGACAAAAAGCAGTGATATTGATTATTTACCTTTCAATGCATATCCTTACAAAGGATCTTCTTACTTAATAGAACTAAACATAGATCAAGCTGGTGAATATGCTATTGCTTTGAATGGCTCAAATCTTAATTTCAGCCTTTTTGGAGTTGATTAATTAATCTTCAATACCAACTTTATATACCCGAAAAACCGCTCCAATAAGGCGGTTTTTTTGTTTTAAGGAAGATAAAATTCCGATTTAAATAATTTTATAAAAAAACCACCTCTTAAAGAGATGGTTATTTATTTTTAGAATTTTCTCAGGGATTCTATTCTTCTGTTTTAGGAGCTTCAGTAGTAGCTTGTTCAGCCTTCTTTCCTCCACGTCCTCTACGAGTAGATTTTTTCTTAGAAGCAGTAGCTCCTTTTGGTGAGTATCCTGCTGTATTGTAATCTACTAGCTCAATAAGTGCCATTTCAGCATTATCTCCCAATCGATTTCCTAGCTTAATGATACGAGTGTATCCACCAGGACGATTTGCTACTTTTACAGATATATTTCTGAAAAGCTCTGTAACAGCATACTTATTGTGTAAGCGACTAAATACAACACGACGGTTGTGAGTAGTATCCTCTTTTGATTTAGTAATCAAAGGTTCTACGAATACTTTCAGAGCTTTTGCTTTTGCCAAGGTTGTATTGATTCGCTTGTGTTCTATCAAAGAGCAAGCCATATTTGCCAACATAGATTTTCTATGAGCAGCTTTTCTTCCTAAATTATTAATTTTATCTCCGTGTCTCATTTTCGTTGAATTAAATGTTATATAACCTTATTATTCTTTTTCTAATTTGTACTTAGACAAATCCATTCCGAAAGTAAGTCCTTTGCTTTCAACAAGCTCATCAAGTTCTGTGAGCGATTTTTTACCAAAGTTACGGAATTTCATTAAATCATTTTTAGTAAAAGAAACCAAGTCGCCCAAAGTATCTACTTCGGCTGCTTTAAGGCAGTTCAGTGCGCGTACGGAAAGATCCATATCTATCAGTTTGGTTTTGAGTAGCTGGCGCATATGTAATGATTCCTCATCATAGCTTTCGGTATGTACTACCTCTTCAGGTTCTATGGTAATACGCTCGTCTGAGAAGAGCATAAAGTGATGAATCAAGGTCTTGGCAGCTTCCATCAAGGCATCCTTAGGATGAATGGATCCGTCTGTTTTGATTTCAAAAATCAATTTTTCGTAGTCAGTTTTCTGCTCTACACGATAGTTCTCTATGCTATACTTTACATTTTTAATAGGTGTAAAGATTGCATCTGTAGGGATAGTCCCCACAGGCTGGTTTGCCTTTGTATTTTCCTCAGCGGAAACATATCCTGAGCCTTTTTCGATGGTGATATCCATCTTAATGGCTACTTCAGGCTCCATATTACAGATTACTAAATCAGGATTAAGTACTTGAAAACCTGTTATAAATTTTTGAAAATCTCCCGCAGTCAATTGTTTTTTCCCTGTAACAGAAATAGATGCTTTCTCGTGGTCAGTTCCTTCTGTTTGGAGTTTGAATCGCACTTGCTTCAAGTTCAAAATAATCTCAGTAACATCCTCCACTACCCCTGCTATGGTAGAGAATTCGTGTTCTACAGTATCTATTTTAACCGAAGTAATCGCATAGCCTTCCAATGAGGAAAGCATTACTCTTCGCAATGCGTTACCAATAGTGAGTCCATAACCAGGTTCCAAGGGACGGAATTCAAACTTCCCCTCGAACTCTGAGGACTCAATCATGATAACCTTATCTGGTTTTTGAAAATTGAATAATGCCATAATTCTGACTGCTGTCTAGTTATTATTTAGAGTACAACTCTACGATTAATTGTTCTTTAATATTCTCAGGAATTTGGATACGCTGAGGAAGTGCTACAAAAGTACCTTCTAATTTTTCAGGATTCCAAGTAATCCATTCATATACAGAACTGTTACTTGCCAAGGCATTTTCTATCACTTGTAGTGATTGTGACTTATGACGTACCCCTACAATATCCCCTGGCTTAAGAGAGTAAGAAGGAATATTCACTACTTCTCCATTCACTGTAATATGACGGTGAGAAACCAATTGGCGTGCAGCAGGGCGAGAAGGTGCAATTCCCATTCTGTAAACTACATTATCCAAGCGAGCTTCACATAACTGAAGTAATACCTCACCTGTTACTCCCTTACTACGACGAGCCTTCTCATAAAGATTCTGGAACTGACGTTCTAGAATTCCATAGGTATATTTTGCTTTTTGTTTTTCTTGTAATTGGATCGCATATTCGGAACGCTTAGCTCTCTTACGAGCAATTCCGTGCTGTCCTGGAGGATAATTTTTCTTAGCGAAAGATTTATCTTCTCCAAAAATCGCTTCTCCAAACTTACGAGCGATTTTAGTTTTTGGGCCTGTATATCTTGCCATTTTCTTCGTTTAATTTAAATGGAGAGAGGAGATTATGAATTAAGGCTGTCCTTCGATAATAAGCCTCTCTCTTTGAGTTAGATTAGTTGTTATACTTTACGTCTTTTAGGAGGGCGACATCCATTATGAGGTAGTGGAGTTACATCAATAATTTCAGTAACTTCTATTCCTGCATTATGGATACTACGGATAGCAGATTCTCTCCCTACCCCAGGTCCTTTTACGAATACACGCACTTTCTTAAGTCCTGCATCAAAAGCTGTTTTAGCGGCATCTTCGGCTGCTACTTGAGCTGCATAAGGAGTATTTTTTTTAGAACCTCTAAACTTCATTTTCCCTGCAGAAGACCAAGAAATCACATCTCCTTTTTTGTTAGTTAAAGAGATGATGATATTATTGAAAGTAGCTGAGATATGTGCCTCTCCAGAAGATTCTATAACTACTTTGCGTTTTTTGGTAACTTTTGTATTTGTTTTTGCCATATCGCTACTTATTATTTAGTTGCTTTCTTCTTGTTCGCAACAGTTTTTCGTTTTCCTTTTCTTGTACGAGAGTTATTCTTAGTTTTCTGACCACGCAAAGGTAATCCAGAGCGATGACGGATTCCTCGGTAACAACCAATATCCATTAAGCGCTTGATGTTCAATTGGATCTCTGAGCGCAACTCTCCTTCGATTTTGTACGATGAAACTACCTCACGAATACGACTGATCTGATCATCATTCCATTCGCTTACTTTGATGTCTTCATCTACTTGAGCTTTCTTTAAAATTTCCTTTGCTCTGCTTTTTCCAATACCAAAAATATAGGTAAGCCCGATGGCACCTCTTTTATGTTTTGGTAAGTCAATACCTGCTATTCTTGCCATAATTTATCCTTGTCTTTGTTTGAATCTAGGATTCTTTTTATTAATTACGTACAATACCCCTTTACGTCGCACAATTTTGCACTCGGGGCTTCTTTTCTTAATAGATGCTCTTACTTTCATCTGTTATCTGTTTTTTTAAAACGAATTTTATTATTAATATCGGTAGGTAATGCGTGCCTTAGTAAGGTCATACGGAGTCATTTCAAGCTTTACTCTATCTCCTGGTAATAATTTGATATAATGCATACGCATTTTTCCAGAGATATGAGCTGTAACTACGTGACCATTATCCAATTCCACACGGAACATTGCATTAGAGAGTGATTCTATAATGGTTCCATCCTGTTCTATTGCTGCTTGCTTTGCCATCTATCGTCTTTTTTTACCTGTTTTCATAAGCCCATCGTAATGACGATTAAGCAAATAGGAGTTTACTTGTTGCATTGTATCAATAGCAACTCCTACTAAGATGAGTAAAGAAGTACCTCCATAGAATAACGCCCATTGCTGATCAATCTCTAGTAAAGGTAATTTATTAACTACAGCTGGTAAAACGGCTATAGCCACTAGGAATAAAGACCCTGGTAGGGTAATCAAAGACATTATCTTGTCTAGATAATCACTTGTATCCTGTCCTGGTTTCACCCCTGGTATAAAACCACCACTACGCTTGAGATCATCTGCCATCTTGTTACTAGGTACTGTAATAGCTGTATAAAAATACGTAAAGATGATAATAAGCAATCCAAAGAGTACATTATACCAAAACTCAAAAGGAGAGCGGAAAGCATTCTGTATGCTTTGAGCAAATTCTGACTTAGAAAGTCCAGCCAATGCAGAAGGTACAAACATTATTGCTTGTGCAAAAATGATAGGCATTACTCCCGCTGAATTAAGCTTTAATGGAATATACTGTCTCGCTCCGAAGATATTCTTCTCCACTTGCCCTCCTGTGGTTCTTCTAGCATATTGTACAGGAATCTGTCTTACCGCTAAAGTAAGGAAGATACAGCCTAAAATAACTAATAACCACAAAAGAATTTCTACAATAACAATCATAGGTCCATGTACTCGATTAATCTCAGCTATGAAAGCATGAGGCATACGAGCAATAATCCCTACCATAATAAGAAGAGAAATCCCATTCCCTACCCCTTTATCTGTAATTTTCTCTCCAAGCCACATTGCAAAAACGGTACCTGTTACCAAGATAATTACTGAAGGAATAATGAATCCAAGCCCTTTTCCTAAAAGAAAAGCTTCTTCAGGAACTCCTAATGCACTTATAGAGTACAAATAAGCAGGGGCTTGAACCACACAGATAGCAATGGTAAGCCAACGTGTAATTTGGTTAATTCTTCTACGTCCACTCTCACCCTCTTGTTGCAATTTCTGTAGATAAGGAATCGCAATTCCCATAAGCTGTACTACGATAGAAGCAGAGATATAAGGCATAATTCCTAATGCAAATACAGAGGCTTTTGCAAAAGCCCCCCCTGTAAAAGCATTAAGGATATCTAATAACCCACCTTCCGAAGTCTTTTGAGTTAAATTACTTAACTTCTCCGCATCAATCCCTGGAAGGATAATATGCGCACCAAAGCGATATACTAAAAGAATTCCAATGGTAAGAATGATACGGTTACGTAATTCTTCTATCTTCCAAACATTCGTTAGGGTCTCTATAAATTTCTTCATAAGATATTTTGTTTATTAGAGCGTTATGGCTTCTCCTCCTAGTTTCTCAACCGCTTCTTTAGCACTGGCTGTGAATTTATGAACAGAGATTTTCAATTTCGCTTTCAACTCTCCTCCTCCAAGGATTTTCACTAGGTCAGTCTTTTTAGCTAAGCGGTTTTCCACAAGGATATCCAAATTAACTGTATCAGTAACCACTCCTTTATCCACTAACTCTTGTAATTTTCCAAGGTTGATTCCAGTATATTCCTTGCGGTTGAAGTTTTTGAAACCAAATTTTGGTACGCGTCTTTGAAGAGGCATTTGCCCTCCTTCAAAACCTATCTTAGTAGAAAAACCAGAACGAGACTTTGCTCCCTTATGCCCACGTGTGGATGTTCCTCCCTTACCTGAGCCTTGTCCTCTACCTACGCGCTTCCCTTCTTTGTGTACTGAACCTTCTGCAGGTTTCAAATTACTTAAATTCATAATTAAATTGCTACTTTTATTTACGCTTCTTGTACAGAAACTAAGTGTTCTACTTTATTAATCATTCCTAAAATGCTTGGAGTAGCCTCGTGAGTCACTTCTTTCCCAATAGAACCTAATCCTAAAGAAATTAAAGTGAGTTTTTGTGTTTTGGCACGCTTTATGCTACTTCGCACTTGCTTTACAATAATTTTCTTTGCCATTGCTGTGTATTTTTAACCTTTAAACATTTTATCCAAAGTAATTCCTCTTTGCTCAGCAATTGTTTTAGCACTTCTGAGTTTTAATAAAGCATCAAAAGTAGCTTTTACCACATTGTGAGGGTTAGAAGAACCTTGTGATTTGGATAGTACGTTATGAACTCCTACAGATTCCAAAACGGCACGTACAGCACCTCCGGCAATCACCCCTGTACCTTCTGCTGCTGGCTGAAGATACACACGTGCTCCACCGAATTTCCCTTTTTGTTCGTGAGGAAGAGTCGTACCATTCAAAGGAATACGCACCAAATTCTTTTTAGCATCTTCCACAGCCTTTGCAATAGCATCAGCAACTTCTTTTGACTTACCTAAGCCCTGTCCTACTACGCCATTCTCATCTCCTACTACTACGATAGCAGAGAAGCCGAAAGCACGTCCTCCTTTGGTAACCTTAGTTACACGTTGTACACCTACCAAGCGGTCTTTTAGTTCTAAACCACTTGGTTTTACATATTCTACATTTTTATAATTCTGATACATAATTTCTTAGAATTTAAGTCCGCCTTCTCTTGCTCCTTCTGCTAAGGATTTTACACGTCCGTGATATAGATAACCTCCACGGTCAAAAGAAATAGTTTCAATACCTGCCGCAAGAGCTTTCTTAGCAACAGCTTCTCCTACTTTTTTTGCTTTCTCAGTCTTGGTACCTGTTAATTTCAAGTCTTTATCTCTAGAAGAGGCAGCTACTAAAGTAACACCTTGGGTATCATCTATTATCTGAGCATAGATTTCACTATTACTTCTAAAAACAACCAAACGTGGTCTTTCAGGAGTTCCTGATACGGTCTTTTTGATTCTGTATTTGATACGTTGTCTTCTCTGTATTTTTGATAATGCCATTATGTTACGTTTTAAGCTGATTTACCTGCTTTTCTTCTGAGTTCTTCTCCTACGAATTTCACACCTTTTCCTTTGTAAGGTTCTGGCTTACGGAAAGAACGAATCTTAGCTGCTACTTGTCCGAGTAATTGTTTGTCGTGAGAAGTAAGCTTAATGATAGGGTTTTTCCCTTTTTCATTAATCGTTTCTAATTTTATCTCTTGAGGAAGTTCCATTAGGATATTGTGAGAGAATCCGAGTGCCAAATCAAGTTTTTGTCCTTGATTAGAGGCACGATATCCTACTCCTACAAGTTCTAACTCCTTAGTAAAGCCAACAGAGACTCCTACTACCATATTGTGTAGTAATGCACGATAAAGCCCGTGCATTGCGTTACTTTGCTTAGTGTCTCCTTGTCTTTCTATTATGAGTTGTCCATCTTCTTGCTTTACAGCAACGTCTTTAACCACTTGGGTTAATTCGCCGAGTTTCCCTTTTACAGTAATGATATTATCTTTGATAGTAACAGTTACTCCTTGAGGGATACTGATGGGTGCTTTACCTATTCTTGACATTTTTTTAAGTCTATTTTTTTAGTAAACATTACAAATTACTTCTCCTCCGATATTCAATGCTCTGGCTTGCTTACCAGTCATCACTCCTTGAGAGGTAGAAACGATAGTGATCCCTAATCCATTAAGAACACGTGGAAGATTATCTGCTCCTACATACTTACGAAGTCCTGGAGTACTTACACGTTCTATTTTTCTAATAATGGGCTCTTTGGTCTCTTTATCATATTTGAGGGCTATTTTGATAGTTCCTTGCACATCATTTTCTTCAAACTTATAGCTAAGGATATATCCTTGATCAAAGAGAATTTTAGTAATTTCTTTTTTAAGTTTTGAAGCTGGAATTTCTACCACTCTATGCCCTGCACTACTAGCGTTGCGAATTCTTGTTAGATAGTCCGCGATTGGGTCTGTGTACATAAATTTTCTATTTTTTTAATTACCAACTTGCTTTTTTTACACCAGGAATAAGCCCTTTATTAGCCATCTCACGGAAAAGTACACGAGAGATTCCAAAAGTACGCATATATCCTTTAGGACGACCTGTTAGTTTGCAACGATTGTGCAAGCGTACAGGAGAGGCATTTTTAGGTAGTTTCTGAAGAGCTTCATAATCACCAGCTTCCTTAAGAGCTTTGCGTTTTTCAGCATATTTTGCTACCAATTTAGCTCTTTTCACTTCACGAGCCTTCATTGATTCTTTTGCCATAATTAATTCTTTTTAAAGGGTAATCCTAATTCGGTTAATAATGATTTTGCTTCTTTGTCTGTATTGGCAGATGTAACAAAAGTAATATCCATTCCCGCAATTTTATTGATCTTATCAATATCAATTTCTGGGAAGATAATCTGCTCAGTAATTCCTAAGTTATAATTTCCACGTCCATCAAAACCAGTAGCTTTGATCCCTTGAAAATCTCTTACTCGAGGAAGAGCTGCTGTGATGAGCCTATCCAAGAACTCATACATACGTTCACCACGGAGAGTTACTTTAGCACCAATGGACATTCCACGGCGAAGCTTAAAAGAAGCTACGTCTTTCTTAGAAGTGGTTGCAACTGCTTTTTGTCCTGTTATCTTGGTAAGTTCCTCTACAGCATATTCTATTTGTTTCTTATCGGAAACAGCAGAACCTACTCCACGGCTTACTACAATTTTCTCAAGCTTAGGAACTTGCATTACATTTTTATAACCAAATTCTTCCTTAAGAGCTGCAATTACGCGCTCCTTATATTCCTGTTTAAGTCTAGGTATATATGCCATAATTACACTACTTGTTTTGATTTTTTAGAAATTCTCACTTTTTTGCCATCACGCACTTCATATCCTACACGAGTAGGCTCTCCTGTCTTAGGATCTAGGAGAGATAGATTGGATATTTGGATAGGAGCTTCTTTTTTTATAATACCTCCTTGTGGGTTTTGTGCGCTGGGTTTGGTATGCTTTGATATAAGATTCACACCTTCCACGATAGCCTTGTTCTTCTCACGATCTACTTTGAGTACTTTTCCTTTTTCCCCTTTGTGATCGCCTGCGATTACTTGTACTGTATCGCCAGTTTTTATTTTTAGCTTTATCATCATTGCATAGATTAAAGCACCTCAGGTGCTAATGACACAATTTTCATAAACTGCTTGTCACGAAGCTCACGTGCTACAGGACCAAAGACACGGGTGCCTCTCATCTCTCCAGCAGCATTGAGGAGTACACAAGCATTCTCATCAAAGCGGATGTAAGAACCATCTTGGCGTCTTACTTCCTTCTTTGTTCTTACCACTACAGCGGTGGATACTTGTCCTTTTTTTACGTTTCCGTTAGGAGTTGCTTCTTTTATAGTAACAACTATTTTATCACCTACAGACGCATAACGACGCTTTGTTCCACCAAGTACACGGATTGTCAAAACTTCTTTGGCTCCGGTATTATCTGCTACTTTTAATCTTGTTTCTTGTTGTACCATAATTACTTCGCTCTTTCAATAATTTCTACTAATCGCCAGCATTTAGTTTTGCTAAGAGGGCGAGTTTCCATAATACGCACGGTGTCACCGATATTGCAATCATTTTTTTCATCGTGTGCAACAAACTTTTTAGTTTGCAATACGAATTTCCCGTACATAGGGTGTTTTACACGTTTTACTACGGATACCACAATGGATTTATCCATTTTATTACTGGTAACAACCCCTATTCTTTCTTTTCTGATATTTCTTTTTTCCATATTAAAGCCACAATGATTATTGTAATTCTCTACGGGTTAATTCACTTTCTATACGTGCGATAATTCTGCGAGTGGTACGGATAGTTAGTGGATTATCTAAAGGAGAAATAGCATGCGCCAATTTCATCTCCGCATATGATTTCTTAAGTTCGATGAGCTTCTGCTCAAGCTCAGCAACTGATAAATTTTTAACTTCTGACTGTTTCATTGTTCATCAAATTAATCTTGATAATCTCTCGCTACAACGAACTTAGTAGTTACGGGTAACTTTTGAGCTGCAAGGCGAAGTGCTTCCTTAGCAATATCCTGAGGCACTCCTCCTACTTCAAATAATATTCTACCTGGCTTCACTACAGCTACCCAATATTCTACAGCTCCTTTCCCTTTACCCATACGTACCTCAAGAGGCTTCTTGGTGATAGGCTTATCTGGGAAAATTTTTATCCAAAGCTGTCCTTCACGTTTCATATAACGCGTAGCTGCTACACGAGCAGACTCAATTTGGCGAGCAGTAATAAAGGCAGACTCTAGGGATTTGATACCAAATGTACCATTAGAAAGCTGATGCCCTCTTTGGGAAATTCCTTTCATTCTCCCCTTTTGCGTCTTACGATATTTTGTTCTTTTTGGTTGTAACATTACTTACTAATTTAAAAAATTATTTTCTTCGGCGAGCACGTTTTGCATCTGAATTTCCTTCTTTGGGGGCTGCAGAACCATTAAGAGGTTTCTTAGTCATTCCTACCAAAGGAGAAAGTTCTCTTTTTCCATATACTTCACCTTTCATAATCCATACCTTGATACCCATACGTCCGTAAGTAGTATGTGCTTCGTCAATAGCATAATCAATATCTGCACGGAAAGTAGAAAGCGGAATACGCCCTTCCTTATAGCTCTCTGAACGAGCCATTTCAGCTCCATTGAGACGTCCAGATATTTGAATTTTGATACCTTCAGCATTCATTCGCATAGTAGCAGCAATTGCCATTTTGATAGCTCTACGATAAGAGATACGATTCTCTATCTGGCGAGCGATACTTGCGGCTACTAAGGAAGCATCAAGTTCTGGTCTTTTAATTTCAAAGATATTTATTTGAATATCCTTACCTGTAACTTTCTTAAGTTCTTCTTTAAGCATATCCACATCTTGTCCTCCCTTTCCTATAATCATTCCTGGGCGAGCAGTTGTGATAGTAACTGTTACAAGCTTTAAAGTTCTTTCAATAATTATACGAGAAACACTAGCTTTAGACAAACGCTCGTGAGCGTGAATATATCTTCTGATTTTGTCATCTTCAGCGAGCTTATCTCCGTAGTCATTTCCTCCATACCAGTTAGATTCCCATCCTCTGATAATTCCAAGGCGATTTCCGATTGGATTTGTTTTTTGTCCCATACTCTATCTTAGCTTTCAGTGTTATTTTTTGCTCCTAATACAATTGTTACGTGATTGGAACGTTTGCGAATTCTATGTGCTCTTCCTTGTGGTGCTGGACGAAGCCTCTTAAGCATAGCTCCTCCATCTACACGAATTTCTTGAATGAACACTTGAGCGGTTTCTATATCAACCCCTTCATTCTTAGTCTTCCAATTCTCAATAGCAGAAAGTAACAGCTTATGTAAGTTAGCTGCTGCTTCCTTTTGGTTGAACTTAAGGATAGCTAATGCTTTTTCCACCGAAATTCCACGTACTAGATCAGCCACTAAGCGCATTTTACGAGGTGAAGTAGGGCAGTTATTCAACTTTGCAAAAGCTAAATTTCTTTTAGCTTCTTTAATCTGGTCTGCTTTTAATTTTTTTCTAACTCCCATATTTCTTATTTTTTACCTTTATTTTTTGCACCTGCGTGTCCTCTGAAAGAACGAGTTGGCGCAAATTCTCCTAACTTATGACCTACCATATTCTCTGTGATATATACGGGAACAAACTGTTTTCCGTTATGTACCGCAATGGTCTCTCCCACAAAATCAGGAGTGATCATTGAAGCTCTAGACCATGTTTTTATAATATTCTTTTTTCCTGTTTCCTTATTTTGAAGAACTTTTTTCTCCAAAGCATAATGAACATAAGGACCTTTTTTTAATGAACGAGCCATATCTTACCTTATTTCTTTCTACGTTCTACAATATACTTATTACTAGCCTTGGTTTTAGAACGAGTTCTGTAACCTTTGGCAGGGATTCCTTTACGAGAGCGAGGGTGACCTCCTGAAGCACGTCCTTCACCACCTCCCATTGGGTGATCTACTGGGTTCATCACTACAGCACGTGTACGAGGACGACGACCAAGCCAACGTGAACGACCTGCTTTTCCTGAAAGGATCAGCTGATGATCTGAGTTAGAAACTGCTCCTATAGTAGCCAAGCAAGTAAGCAGAATCATTCTTGTCTCTCCTGAAGGTAACTTTACAGTAGCATATTTACCTTCTTTTGCCATAAGCTGGGCAAAAGTACCCGCTGAACGAGCCATATTAGCACCCTGTCCTGGGCGAAGTTCAATACAGCTAATAACTGTACCTAGAGGAATCTGAGAAAGAGGCATTGCATTTCCTATTTCAGGAGCTACATTCTCTCCAGAGATAATTGTCTGCTCTACTTTAAGTCCTGCAGGAGCAATAATATATCGTTTTTCCCCATCTGTATATTGAAGCAATGCGATAAACGCTGTTCTATTAGGGTCATACTCAATAGAAACTACTTTGGCTTCTACTCCAAATTTGTTTCTTTTGAAGTCAATGATACGATACTTTTTCTTATGACCACCTCCTATATAGCGCATGGTCATCTTCCCTTGGTTGTTTCTACCCCCCGTCTTTTTTAACGGAACGAGCAAGCTCTTTTCCGGCTTATCAGTGGTAATCGCATCGTAATTATTTACCACTCTAAAACGCTGACCGGGAGTAATGGGTTTTAATTTTCTTACTGACATATGGTCTTTTAAATAGCGTTAAAAAAATCTATTGTTTCTCCTTCTTTTATGCTTACTACAGCTTTCTTTACTGCATTGGTTTGAGTTTGTTGCAAACCATTTTTTGTGTAACGAACACTACGCTTAGGTGCATAGTTAAGTGTTCTTACTTTCTCAACAGTAACTCCATAAGCAGCTTCTACAGCTTGCTTAATCTGGATCTTATTTGCCTTCTTATCTACTGAAAAAGTATAGCAATTTCTTAACTCACTATTGCTATTTGCTTTCTCTGTAATGATAGGCTTTATCAATATACTCATAGTCTTACTTTGTTAAAATTGATTCAATAACCTCTACTGCGCCTTCTAAAAGCACTACACTTGTAGCATTAGCTACATTGTAAGTGTTTAATTCAGAGGCAGTTATTGTATTTACACTTGGTAAATTACGAGAGGACAAATATACATTTTTATTTATATCTGACAATACAAAAAGTACTTTTTTATCTTGAATCCCTAAGTTAGAAAGAATATTTGTAAATTCTTTAGTTTTAGGAGCTTCAAAATTAAAGTTTTCCAAGACAATAATTGCTCCATCTTTTGCTTTCTGGCTAAGAATAGAACGACGTGCTAGGCGTTTTACTTTTTTGTTAAGCTTCTGAGTATAATCCTTAGGGCGAGGACCAAATATACGACCTCCTCCTACAAATACAGGTGATTTCACACTTCCCGCACGAGCTGTACCTGTACCTTTTTGTTTTTTGATCTTACGAGTACTTCCGGCTACTTCATTACGTTCTTTGGATTTGTGAGTTCCTTGGCGTTGATTAGCTAAGAATTGCTTAATATCCAAATAAATAGTGTGATTGTTAGGTTCTATCCCGAAAACAGCCTCAGAAAGAGTAATCTTTCTTCCTGTTTCTTTTCCTTGTATATTTAATACTGCTACTTCCATTATTTATGAATCGTTACGTAAGCATTTTTGTGACCTGGAATACATCCTTTTATGATGAGAAGATTCTTTTCAGAAATCACTTTTAACACTCTTAAATTTTGTACTGTTACTCTTTCTGCACCCATTCTTCCTGCCATACGCATTCCTTTGAATACACGTGAAGGATAAGATGATGCTCCTACTGAACCTGGTGCTCTTAGTCGGTTATGTTGTCCGTGAGTAGACTGTCCTACTCCTCCAAAACCGTGACGACGAACTACCCCTTGAAATCCTTTCCCTTTGGAAGTTCCTGTGATATCCACAAATTCTCCTTCTACAAAAAATTCAACTGTAATAGTGTCTCCTAATTTGTAATTGCTCTCAAATCCTTGGAATTCGACAAGTTTCTTTTTAGGAGTAACTCCTGCTTTGGCAAAATGCCCTGCCGCTGCTTTGTTCGTGTGTTTCTCCTTTTTGTCATCGAAACCAAGTTGAAGAGCCTCATACCCGTCAACCTCTTTGGTTCTGACTTGGGTAACTACGCATGGTCCTACCTCAATGATGGTACAAGGAATGTTTTTCCCATTCTCATCAAAAATACTAGTCATGCCTACTTTTTTTCCTATTAACCCAGACATATTTAATATTTAAAATTAATTAACTTTTTGTTTTGAATAGTGTAATAAAATTTTCTTTTTAACTACAAGTTGAAATTCAGGGTGAAGTATTTCATCCCTGAATATCAATTTATAACCGTTTTTCCCTCACGCTATTGTTTTGGGACAAGTCAAGCAAATCTTCCGTTTTGCTTTTTATCACACTTTGATTTCTACTTCTACTCCACTAGGAAGTTCTAGCTTCATTAGTGCATCTATTGTCTTAGGTGATGAACTATAGATGTCTAACAAACGTTTGTATGAACTTAGCTGGAACTGCTCTCTCGCTTTTTTATTCACGTGTGGAGAACGTAATACAGTAAATAATTTTTTGTGTGTAGGAAGTGGAATAGGTCCTACTACTCCTGCTCCTGTTGATTTTACTGTTTTTACAATCTTCTCAGCAGACTTGTCTACCAAATTATGATCGTAAGATTTTAGTTTTATTCTGATTTTTTGACTCATTTTCTTTACAAATTAATTACCTCTTGCTTTTTTGATAACTTCTTCTGATATGTTAGAAGGGGTTTCTGCATAGTGTGAGAACTCCATAGTAGAAGTTGCACGACCTGAAGAAAGGGTTCTAAGGGTAGTTACATAACCGAACATTTCAGAAAGTGGTACATTGGCTTTGATTACCTTAGCCCCATTTCTATCGCCCATATCATTTACCTGACCACGGCGACGGTTAAGGTCTCCTACGATATCTCCCATGTTTTCCTCTGGAGTGATTACTTCTAATTTCATAATAGGCTCCATTAGAACAGCTTTAGCAGCACGTGCAGCTTCCTTGTATCCTAACTTAGCAGCAAGCTCAAAAGATAGAGAATCTGAATCCACAGGGTGGAAAGAACCATCTTTCAAAGTAATCTTCATTGCATCCATTTCAAAGCCTGCTAGAGGTCCATTCTTCATCGCTTCTTTGAATCCTTTTTCTATAGAAGGAATATACTCTTTTGGAATGTTACCACCTTTGATTTCGTTGATAAATTCTAATCCAGCTTTACCTTCTTCTGCAGGCTCCATAGTGAAGACGATATCAGCAAACTTACCACGACCCCCTGTTTGTTTCTTGTACACTTCACGGTGATCAGCTTTGCCAGTGATAGCCTCTTTGTACTCTACCTGAGGTTCTCCTTGATTTACTTCCACCTTGAACTCACGTTTTAAGCGGTCAACGATGATATCCAAGTGAAGCTCACCCATACCAGAGATAATAGTCTGTCCTGAAGCTTGGTCTGTTTTTACTTGGAATGTTGGGTCTTCTTCAGCAAGTTTTGCTAATGCCATACCTAACTTATCCACATCAGCCTTAGTCTTAGGCTCTACTGCAATACCGATTACTGGATCAGGGAACACCATACTTTCTAGTACGATAGGATATTTCTCATCACAAAGGGTATCCCCTGTTTTGATATCCTTGAACCCTACTGCAGCTCCGATATCACCTGCTTCAATGTATTCAATAGGATTTTGCTTATTAGCGTGCATCTGATAGATACGAGAGATACGCTCTTTGCTTTCTGAACGAGTGTTCAATACATAAGATCCTGCATCCAAACGTCCTGAGTAAGCACGGAAGAAAGCCAAACGTCCTACATAAGGGTCGGTAGCAATCTTAAATGCTAAAGCAGCAAAAGGAGCATCTACTGCAGGCTTACGAAGAGCAGGTTCTCCTGTATTAGGATTTGTTCCCTCAATAGCTTCTTTATCCAAAGGAGAAGGCAAGTAACGGCATACCGCATCAAGCATGAACTGTACTCCTTTGTTTTTGAAAGATGAACCACAAGTCATTGGGATAATAGCCATATCCATTACTGCAGCACGAAGCGCTTTGTGGATTTCTTCTTCAGAGATAGAATCTTCATCTTCCATAAATTTCTCAAGAAGTCCTTCATCATATCCTGCTACCTCTTCAATAAGCTGAGCACGGTATTTGGCTACATCAGCCTTCATATCCTCAGGGATATCTACGACATCAAAAGTAGCTCCTTGAGTTTCTTCATGCCATATGATAGCACGGTTCTTGATCAAATCCACTACTCCTTTAAAGTCTGCTTCTTCACCAATAGGCAATACGATAGGCACAGCATTAGATTTGAGCATATCTTTCACCTGTTGGCATACCTTAAGGAAGTCAGAACCTTGACGGTCCATTTTGTTGACAAATCCCATACGAGGCACTTTGTAGTTGTCTGCAAGGCGCCAGTTAGTTTCAGACTGAGGCTCTACTCCATCTACCGCAGAGAAGAGGAACACCAATCCGTCTAACACACGAAGAGAACGGTTTACCTCTACAGTAAAGTCCACGTGCCCGGGAGTGTCAATAATATTAAAATGGTATTCCTTAGCATCAGCTGTAGGTTTTCCATTCTCAGTTGGGAAATTCCATTTACAAGTAGTAGCAGCTGATTGGATAGTAATTCCACGTTCTGCTTCTTGTTCCATCCAGTCCATAGTAGAAGCACCATCGTGTACTTCCCCTATTTTGTGCGTTTTCCCTGTATAAAAAAGAATACGCTCAGTGGTAGTTGTTTTTCCGGCATCAATGTGTGCTGCGATACCAATGTTTCTTGTATATTTTAAATCTCTACTCATACTACCTTACTGATTAAAATCTAAAATGAGAGAAAGCCTTATTAGCTTCTGCCATCTTATGTGTATCCATTTTCTTTTTAACAGCAGCCCCCTCTTCTTTAGCAGCAGAAAGAATTTCTCCAGCTAATTTCTGAGCCATTGATTTTTCATTTCTTTTACGTGCATATCCTATAAGCCATTTCATAGCCATTGACACTTTGCGGTCCGGACGGATTTGCATCGGAATTTGGAAAGTAGCTCCTCCTACACGGCGAGAACGTACTTCCACGTGAGGCATTACATTGGAAAGTGCATCTTTCCACACTTCTAACGCCGTTTTTTCGTCGTTATTCTTCTTTTGTTCTACAATGTCAATTGCATCATAGAAAATCTTAAAAGCCACTGACTTTTTACCATCCCACATAAGGTTATTCACAAAGCGAGTAACCAACTGGTCATTATATTTTGCATCTGGTAAAAGAGGTCTTTTTTTAGCTTGTCTCTTTCTCATTTGATTGTTTTAGACGGTTTTTAAAAATTTACTTTTTCTTTCCTTTAGCTGGTGCTGCAGCTGCTTGTCCTGGTTTAGGGCGTTTAGCTCCATACTTAGAGCGTCTTTGGGTTCTTCCATTTACCCCAGCAGTATCCAGTGCACCACGTACGATGTGGTAACGTACCCCTGGTAAATCTTTTACTCTTCCGCCTCTTACCAATACTATCGAGTGCTCTTGGAGGTTATGTCCTTCTCCTGGGATGTAAGCGTTCACCTCATTCCCATTAGTCAAACGCACACGCGCCACTTTACGCATTGCTGAGTTTGGCTTTTTAGGAGTAGTGGTGTACACACGGGTACATACGCCACGACGTTGGGGACATGAATCCAAAGCAGCCGATTTACTCTTCTTGGCTATTTTAGCTCTTCCTTTTCGTACTAATTGTGAAATTGTTGGCATTTATAAAATATTTTTTTAAGCGAGGGCAAAGATACAAACTTTTTCCTTAATACACAAAACGCAATCGCCTTATTTTCAATATTTTTTTATTAACATCGTGATTTTTACTATACTTAGCTGTTTTTTCATTTGCAAAATATTGATTTTCAATATTTTGCAGATTATAGCTACCTATAGCCAAAAACCATATTTTTTGAAAAAAAGTTATCAACATAGCAATTTTATCTTGATTTTCTTTAAAATATCTTCAAAAAATGAATTTATTTGTTGTTTTTCCCACTATTGATAAAAGGTTTTATTATCTTTGCCCAAGAATTTTTTACACTTATTAAGTTTCCTATGAAGAAAATCATTCTTGCTATAATTATTATCCCTGTTGTTATTGTTCTAATAACCATAATAGTTCCCAAAAAATCTCTCTCTCACCGAGATATGGAAGGGCTTAGAGGAAATGTAAAATGTATGGAACAGAAAACTTATTTTTTTGATAGCGAACAACAGAATTTTGAAAGCCTTATCCGCACAGATAATCTGGCAGAAGATGAAGAAGTATCTGACGTGGAAAGTGTAGGCTTGTACCGAATGCTAGGATTTATGAACTTTTCTGAAAATTATAAAGTCTGTTTTACTCCCGAAGGAAAAGTGTCTGAGAAAGAGGATCTCTATAAAGACAACTACTTTACAAAACTGCGATTCGAATACAATTCCAAAGGATTTCTCATCAAAACAAAGGTAAAAACTTCACGACAAACCTATATATTGGTATTTGAAGAACCCACAGCAGAGGGCTTAGTTCATTATCAAAAATTCCAAGAAGGAAAGCTCCCAGAAAGGAAACTTCTTATCTATGAAAAAGGCAACATCACACGAATTTTCCCAGCCGAATCTATTCAATATGATAAAAAAGGACGCATCAAAGAGCTTATTACCTATGAAAATGACAGTATTCCTTCCGATTCTGACCCTATTTTTCGCTATTCCTATAATAGTAAGGGACAATTAAGCCGTATTTCTTTTTATTTTGGAGAGTATTTAGCTGGAGAACTCAATGCTTTCTATGATAAAAAAGGAAATATCAGCCACAGAAAAGATAATGGAGTCATTAACTCTGGCGAGAAAACCTATAAGTATACATTTGACAAAGAAGGCAACTGGATAGAACGCACTACCTTCAAGGATGGAACCCCTTGGGTTCTTTCTATAAGAAATATTGAATATTATTAACAGAAATATACTTATATGTATTTTGAAAATGAGAAATTGAACAACTCATATCAGAAAGGGAAGGTCATTTATTTCGCGAAAAGGAAAATTACTTATTACAACTAATATATAACTCTTATGATGAAGTATCTTTTTTTGATTTTGGTATTGCCTATGGGGTTACGTGGACAAAATCTCTATACAGCTAAAAGTATGTCGCTCAAAGGGAAGGTGAAAAGCATTGCTGAAACTACTCAGTATGCGTATCCTCCTCAAAAATTAGCTACTATGAAAATGCAAAGCCCTATCCCTACGCTTTATTCTTTTAACCAAAGAGGAGATCTCACTGAGAAAAGTATAGGAGCGGATATCAAGTATGTGTATCAATATGATCGTTATCAACACTATTTATCGGGTGGTAAAAAGTATGTCTATTCTGAGAAAATAAAGGCAGATATAATGTTTATACGCGTTAAAAATGGGGCTTTTTGGGAAGAACTTACTTTTTATAAAAAGATGACAGAGAAATTAAGAATAGATTATTTGTCACCTGTTCACTGTAAAATAACTCATACCATTGCTGGAAAAGTAATTGATGAGAAGGAGATTTACTACCAAAAACCTTATTTGGATAGCAAAATTGATTACATACTTCGAGATGGAAAAAAGGAAGTCTATACTTATAACGACCAAGGCGAGGTAGCGACGATTACTTTCTACGACGAAAAAGGTGAAGTGAGTAATAGCTACCGTTATGAGTATGTGTATGATGGGCAGGGAAATTGGGTAGAGAAGAAGCAAACTTTTCAGACACCTATACCAGATAAATACCCTGAAATTGTACGCAGGGAAATAACTTATTACAACTAATATATAATCTTATGATGAGGTATCTTTTTTTGATTTTAGTACTAATATTGCCTATAAGTTTACACGGACAAAGCGTCTATACAGCTAAAAGTATGTCGCTTAAAGGAAAAGTGAAATCAGTAGAGAGCAGTGATACTTACCAAATTGATATTCCTACTATCTACTCTTTTGATGAACAGGGAAGAGTGATCTCCATTACTAGAAAAGGGGTATATACTACCCAATATAAATACGATACTTCCAATTATCCCATAAAAGCGGTAGTAATTTCTCACGATGGTATAAAAAGACTTATAACTTTTGAGACGGATACTACTCATAGTTTTTGGAAGGAAATGATGCGAGAAAAAGGTAAGTTGAAAGAAGAACAAGAATACCAATCTGTTTCACCTACTAAAACAATCTGTATATACAGAAATCATCCTATTGAAGTGGTTTCTGTGAGAGCTTATTACTATACCGATAGTACACAAACAAAATTTGATTATGCAATTGATGAGGAAGACAATCATAAGGAAGTATATACTTACAATACCAATGGTGATATAAAAACGAAAAAGAGATATGACCTTAATGATAACAACGAAAGTTTAGAAACTTATCAGTATGTTTATCAGTATGATAGCAAAGGGAATTGGATTCAATGCAGTATATATAGAGAGAATGTTTCTTATCCTATCTATGTTGCACACAGGAAAATTACTTATTACGACTAAATATTAAAAACTATGGGAATGATTATGTATTTGCTCCGCATCTCTAAGCAGGAACTTGAAAGTTATATAGATAAGCCTGATCTCTTTTTGGAAAACAGAGTAGATGACGCTTATTCTATGGATATCGATAAAGCGTGGGGTGGCATTTTATATCTGCTTACTGGAAAGGCATTTGCCTTTGGAAGTCTTGAGGATGAAGTAGATAGCCTCAATCGTATCTTCTTTAGTGCGCAATTCTTTGATGAAGATATGGATGTAGGCTACGGACCTGCTCATTACCTTACTCCTGAGCAAGTAGCGGGTATTAACCGCAAAATAGCTTCACTTACGGAAGCTGATCTAAAATCGCACTACGATCCTGAGGCAATGAATGAAGAGGAGAAATTATACCCTTCATTGGATTGGAATGAGAAAATTTTTGAGTATTTGTATTTTCATTTTCAAGCACTTCAATCTTTCTTTGCTACGGCATCCAGTAGGGGAGAGGCGATAGTTACTTTCCTGAATTAGAGGAAAATCAAGAAGAGAGATGTATCTGTACTATCACACTTTTTCACTCAAAGGTGTAAAAGTAAGGCATCATCACCATTGTCACCTTGTTCCTACCACCCCATTATTACTTGTACATTTTCCCTAATTTGCTAATTTTCAAATTATTTCATATCTTTGCATCAAACAAGAACCCTATGAAAAATATATTCTTACCCTTTATAGCACTAACATTTGTCTTTAGCTTGCAAGCTCAGCAAACCGATTGGGAAAAGTATGACCTCAAAGGGAAAGTAAAAAAAGTAGAAGCTAATACAGGTTTCTATAAAGGACATTGTGCTCAAACGATAAAATATTCTGTTTATACCTGCATTACTTCTTTTGATGAAAAAGGTAATATCTTGAAAAATACTTGGCTTATGAGCAATCGTATCGAACAAGAACAGATATTTTCTTATAAAAAAAATTGGGTTATTCTTGATATTATATTTTATGATGATAATGAAAATATATTAAATACTAAAAAATTTTATTACAAAAAAGGAAAAAAATCTATTTTAGATAAAGAAATGAATGATTTTGACATCTTTTCATTTGATTTTTACCAAAAAAATATCCTTTGGAAGTATTCAAAAGCTACTTTTGATGATTTTGGTAATTGGATAACTAAAGAAAATGAAAAAGAAAACTGTATTGAACACAGTTTTCGAACCATTGAATATTATTAATGAAAAAGTTTTTCTATACAAAAGATAAATTTGTAATAAAATATGAAAGAACGTATTAATAAATTACTACATCAACTCAATCAAAATTTATTTGAAAGGGAAGAAGCTATCAAATTAGCACTATTAGCTACCTTATCAGGAGAAAGTATATTCTTTTTAGGTCCTCCTGGAGTTGCAAAAAGTCTTATTTCTCGTAGAGTGAAAGATATTTTCAAGGATGGAACTTCATTTGAGTACTTAATGAATAGATTTAGTACTCCTGACGAGATATTTGGACCTATTGCCATTTCAAAACTTAAAAATGAAGATAAATATGAGCGTAAGGTACAAAGTTATCTCCCCACTGCTGATGTAGTTTTCTTAGATGAAATATGGAAAGCAGGTCCTTCTATTCAGAATGCTTTGCTAACAGTTATTAATGAAAAAAAATATCGTAATGGAACTCAAGAAATAGATATTCCTCTCAAAGGACTTATCTCTGCTTCTAATGAACTGCCTGCAAAAGGAGAAGGATTGGAAGCCTTGTGGGATAGGTTTATCATTAGGTATATCGTTGAAAATATTACTAATGAAGATAATTTCAATGCTTTCCTTAAAAAATCTACAATTGATATTTCTTCTACTATAGATGAAGATTTAAAATTCAGCAAAGAAGAATATAATCAATGTCAATATGAAATAGATACTATAAATATTCCTGATGAAGTTTTAAGAGTCATTAGTTTTATTAGATATAGTGTAGCTGAATACAATGCAAAAGAAGAAAATAAGGCTAAAATATATATTTCTGACCGACGTTGGAAGAAAATAGTTCGTTTTCTCAAAACAGCAGCTTTTCTGAATGATAGAAAAGAAATCAATTTAGGAGATTGCTTCCTAATAACTTATACTCTTTGGGATGAAGTAGAACAAATAGATTTTGTAAAAGAAGCGGTTACTATTGCTATCAAAAATCACGGTTATTCCTATAAGTTTGATATAACAGCTTTTGAAGAGCAGATCGAAAAACTTAAGTTAGATATTAAAAATAACTCTCAAATTACTAAAAAAGTAGAATATTTTGTACCTAAAGTTTATGATATAAATGGAGATAAGTATTATAAAATTGAAGGATTCAATTATCCTTACATAGAAAAATCTGATTTTGACAATATAAAGTCTGATAGAATATCAATTACTTTATACGATAAAAATCTATGGCATAGTAGAGGATATATAGTCAAGAAATCTGAAAATAAGATTTTTTTAAAAGATATATATGATTATAATCGTGAAAAATATACTGAGTATGATTTAGAAGTAGATACTAAGACAAAAGAGGTTATAGAAACTTCTCGTCCTGATAAGAGAATTATAGCAGATTGGGATAAGACTGTACAGAACCTACTTACTGAGATAGATGAGGTGATAGATGAAATAGAAATCTATAAAAATAAGGATGAAAAAGGCTTAAAAGATAATCTTTTTGTACCCAAAGAACTTACTGCCTTAGCAGAAGAAAGTGTCAATAAAGCTCTTATAGAGTGTAAAAAAACAAAAGCTATAATCATTCAAATAAAAGAAGATTATGATAAACTCTAAATCGGAAATATTAGATAAGTTTGTTCGTTTTGGAAAAATAGCGGATAAGAGCGTGCGCACTCAAATAGCCGAATGTTTAAAAAACTGGCAGGTAGTTCCTATAGAAAAATCATTTATTGAAAGAAAATATCAAGATTCTTTGAATAAAATTATAGCCGATGAAACTATTAATAGACTCTTAAAAGAACACCCTCACCTCAGAGATGAAATTTTTGAAAAAGCCATCGCTCTTCTCGAAAAAATAGTTGTAGAAACTGAAAAAATAGAACTTCCTTCCCACAAGGAACTGATAGAGAAAGTTAATAAAAATGATTTTAGTGAATTGCCTGAAGGTTTGATTGAAAAACATAGAAAATTGTTTGAATCTATAGAAAAAGTAGAGGAAAGTGCTAAAATAGAGCAATATAAGCTCTTAAAAGAGGAGTTTCAAAACAAATGGGAATTTTGTATAGATACTAATGTATTTAGAATCAGAGATAGAGAAGAAGATATTCAAAGTGCTATAGAGGAAGATAAACTTTTTGAAATAGTAAAAAGACTTTCTGTACAAGACTTTTTGAAAGAATGGAAAGCAAATACTTTTACAAACTTTTTAAAAACTATTTATAGTAGAAGAGATTTTGATTTAGCATCATATAACCAAAAAATAATAGATATTGAAAGCCATAAAGCAAAAATAGAGCAAAAAAACCAAAATACACTAAGAGAACAGCTTATTAAAGAGATAGAACAAGAAGCGGAAATAGAAAAAGCATTAGAAGAGATAAAAGTTATAGATGAACTGAGAAAAGATTTCCTACAGATGCTTTATGAAGAAATTGAAAAGCTTAAGGAATTCTTAGAATTGTTGGCTCCTTTTGTTGAAGACACTACCTCTTTGGGGCGTTTGTGGGATTTATCAAAAGGAAACTGGAAGCAAATAAACTTTAATCTACTCCAAAAATATGGAGAATTACTCACTCAAAAGAAAGAATTATTAGCCTTAGCAGAAGCATTGGGCAGGTATCGGAAAGCAGAAGTTGAGATTAAGGAAGAATCTTACACCAATTGGAAAATTACTCAGCAATTTAAGTATAATCATTCAGGAAAATCAGAGCTTATAGGAGTTACTGAAAGTGATGACCTCAATCACTTGCTGCCTACAGAACTATCTTTGTTTAGTGATATAGAGACTGAAAATATTTTCTATAAGAAGTTTTCAGAGAAGAAATTACAAACCTATCAGTTTATCAGTAAAGAGAGTTATCAACAAGAACAGTCATTTGAAGATAAAAGACAAACAGAAGCTGAGAAAGATAAAGGACCTTTTATATTAGCTATTGATACCAGTGGTTCTATGTATGGACAACCTGAAGAAATCGCAAAATTAATAGCTTTTGCCATTGTCAAAATAGCTTATAGAGAAAAAAGAAAAGCCTTATTGATTTCTTTTTCTACCTCCTATAAACTATTTGAACTCACTGATTTTCAGAACTCACTTCCTAAATTAGTGAATTTTTTGCAGATGTCATTCTCTGGGGGTACTGATATTTCTGATGCTATTAAGGAGACAGTTCGTAGAATGGAAGAACAAGACTATAAGAACGCAGACCTTTTAGTAATTACTGATGGTATCTTTGGTAATATTGGATCTCAGTTAGTATCTCAAATAGAGGCACTAAAACAGAAAGGTAATAAGTTTAATACTTTAATTATAGGGGCTTCTCAGAACACAAATGCTTTAAGTTTCTGTGATAATATTTGGTTTTGTGATAATTATTTACATAATATTAATAAATTAGTTAAACAAATAGAAGAATATTCTAAATAATGAATATACAAAATATATTATAGCCCTTTTTAATGATTATATATTCATTTTCAATTACTTAAATCTTTCTTTGCTACGGCAGCCAGTAGGGGAGAAGCGATAGTTACTTACTTGAATTAACCTTAGTTTATACGGTAAAATAATGATTTACAGATTTTTATAAATATCATTGTTATATGGCAATATCAATCAAACTCAAAAAGCGATGGGATATCTATCCCACTTTACAAGAGGTGCTCGCAACAACTCAAAACCTTAGTGTATCGCCCTTTGGACTTACCGAAGAGGGCTTGCAGGACTTTCGTGGGATTAAGCTCATAGGCGAAAGGGCGCAAGTTCCTTTACGAAATGGCTATATGTGGGAAAACATATCCAAACCCCTCCATACCTCCCTATCCTATGCTGATTTTACGGGTTCGGTATGGCAGTATTTTGCCATTGAAGAAACAGACGATTTTACCCCTGTGATAGACCACGTTATTTTTGACGAAAGCATGTTTCAATTGAGCGCCTATGCTATTTGCGGAAATGGCGCTACCTTCTTATCGTGCAGTTTTGCTGGCTGCAAATACAAATGGGGAGAGTTTATAGGGGCTACACTAAAAGACTGCCGATTTACCCAAATCAAAAAGAATGTCCGCTTAAAGTTCAATAGCTGCAAACTGTTAGAAAACTGCCTATTTAGCGGAGAAATCCACAAAGCGCTTTTTTGGTATTCCAATCTGAAAAACTGTACCTTTGAAGGGCTGTTATACGACTGCTCTTTTTACGGAGCAGAAAAGACAGGAAACCTGCGTAAGGGAGAGATTATTCCGCCAGAAAAAGTGGATAACAGAATGGACGGCGTGGATTTCTCTAAGGCGGATATCATAATGTGTAGCTTTTGGTCATTTTGTTATTTAGATAAAGTGAAACCCTCAAAAAACAATTGTGTATTCAAGGTAACGGATGAATTTCATAACTGTTTGCTCACTGCTATTGAAAGCAGCGATAGTCCTTTAAAAGAGGAGTTGATAAAAGAAGCAAAATCAGACTTTGCTCCACATACTACAACGCCTTATGGGGTAGCACACCCCAAAGATTTTTTATATCCAGAAAAAGCAGAACTTACCCAAGCACTCTACGATTTCGTCTGTAAGGCAGCGGAAGCTACGGGGTGTAGGGTGAAGTAATAAATCTTTCATAATTTTGAATACAAATAAAAAAAATTATAAAATGAATATACAAGAGCAAAATGTTCCCCAATCCTACCGAGATTTATTTGCTACTATTCCTGAAAAATCTAACTTTTTCTACGAATATGCACGCCGTAAGAAACCCACTCTTCCTAAAAGAGTTTATGTAATACAAGGTTTTTTCTCTCTTACTCGTGAAACCGATGATCGTGGTGAAGAGATGATACCTACTTATCAACTACTTGCACAAAAAGACTTTTTCTACAAATCAATAGAAGGTAATAGTATAGACAAACTTCCTTCAGTTGAAGTTCTAAAAACAGCTTTTGCCTTTGGTGTTTCCGATGGTGGTATACTTTTCTTCCACCCCGAAAATCATAGTGTGTGGGTAATATATGATGACCTTTATACCGAATTAGTAGCTGATACCTTTGATGAATTTCTTGAAAAAGCAACTTTCCAAAGACAGTGGGATTTTAAATAAAAATATAACATACATTTAAATAATTTTATATATGCAAAAAGTTCCTACCTATCTAAGTGAAAATACTTGTAATATAAAATCAGGTGATTATCTATCAGTGGATATACAATCGAAAAATGGAAATACACTCTTTGAAGTGTATTATTATGGTGATTTATTTGAAGCAAAAGGAGAAAAACTGCCTTTTATTGTAAATTATTATACTGATGAGGTTGAAATCCCTTGTAAAATAGTAGCCAAAGACACAGAAACAGGCGAAGAAATATTGCTTTTTGACGGCTACCGACACGGCTATAATGCGATGTTTTGCGATGAGTTTGACCCAGAAGAAGTTAAAAAACGAGCTTTGGTAAAATACGATATTGCTCCTTGCAAAATCCACATAGATTTTGGGTATTCTATTGATTACGAAGAAGAAAAAGAAGATTATGAAGTAGACGAAGAAGATAGAGTAACCCTTATCAATGGAGAAACTATTTCTTGGGAAGAAGTGAAAAGAAATGGCTTTGACTATATCTCTATCATCTGTCAAACTGAAAATGGAGAAAAAGCAGAGATTGTATCTTTAGAATTAGCTTAAATAATTAGCAAATTATTACTACCTTTGCACCCTAATACCTAACACCTGAAACCTAACACCTATGGTATATAATCACAAAGAAATAGAAGCCTTTTGGCAAGAATATTGGGCTAAACACCAAACTTTCAAAGCCCAAAACGACAGTACCAAACCTAAGTACTACGTGCTTGATATGTTCCCTTACCCCTCAGGGGCGGGCTTACACGTAGGGCATCCGCTGGGCTATATCGCCAGCGACATCGTGGCGCGCTACAAGCGTCACAAAGGGTTCAATGTGTTGCACCCTCAGGGTTATGATAGCTTTGGTCTGCCAGCCGAGCAATACGCTATCCAAACAGGGCAACACCCTGCGGTTACTACCGCGCAGAACATCGCTCGTTACCGCGAGCAGTTGGATAAAATAGGCTTTTCATTCGATTGGAGTCGCGAGGTGAAAACTTCCGACCCCGATTACTATCGTCATACCCAGTGGATATTTATACAACTCTTCAACTCGTGGTATAACAACACAACCGACAAGGCAGAGCCTATCGAAACGCTTATCGCTCTCTTTGAAACAGAAGGCAATAGCAAGGTCAATGCTGCCTGCGACGACGATACCCCCACCTTCACTGCGGAACAGTGGCGTGCTTTTTCATCAGAAAAACAACAACAAATCCTCCTCAAATACCGACTTACCTACTTGGCAGAAACCGAAGTAAACTGGTGTCCTGCCTTAGGTACTGTACTCGCCAACGATGAAATCGTCAATGGCGTATCCGAGCGTGGGGGTCACCCTGTAATTCGCAAGAAGATGACTCAATGGAGTATGCGCATCACCGCCTATGCCGAACGCCTCTTGCAAGGTTTAGACACCATCGATTGGAGTGAGAGCATCAAAGAAAGCCAACGCAACTGGATAGGAAAATCAGTAGGAGCCTCTATCAACTTTGTGCTCGCCTCCGGCGAGCACAAAGTTGAGGTCTTCACCACTCGCCCCGATACCCTCTTCGGTGTTACTTACCTTACCCTTGCCCCTGAACACCCCTTAGTATTGCAAATCACTACTGAGGAGCAACGTGCTGAGGTAGAGGCTTATATAGCAGCTACTGCCAAACGTTCAGAGCGCGACCGTATGGCGGATACCAAAACCGTATCAGGAGCTTTCACAGGGGCGTATGCCGTGCACCCACTTACCGGCAAGCAAATCCCTATTTGGATAGGCGATTATGTATTGGCAAGCTATGGTACAGGGGCTGTAATGGCAGTGCCTGCTGGTGACGACCGCGATTATGCCTTTGCTAAACACTTCAAGGGCGCCAAAGGAATGCCCGAAGTGATTAACATTTTCGATAAAGATATTTCAGAAAACGCCTTTACCGACAAAGAGGGAATGACTTACCAAAACTCTGACATTCTCAATGGTTGCACTAACTTTAGCGAGGCAGTAGCCAAAGTGCTAGAAGCCTTAGAAGCTAAGGGCGCAGGCAAAGCCAAAGTGAATTACCGTCTCCGTGATGCTGTCTTTTCACGTCAGCGTTATTGGGGCGAACCTTTCCCTGTATACTATAAAAACGGCTTGCCACAGATGATAGGGGAAGCTTATTTGCCTATTCATCTGCCTGAAGTAGAGAAATACCTCCCTACCGAAGAGGGCAACCCACCGTTGGGCAATGCGACCACTTGGGCGTGGGATACTGTAAACCATAAGGTAGTGAGCAATGAGCTTATTGATAACCAAACGGTATTCCCGTTAGAATTGAACACTATGCCAGGTTGGGCAGGCTCTTCTTGGTATTGGTTGGAATATATGATGGAAAAAGACGCACGTGGAACCTTCCCTACCAAAGCCGTAGTAGACTACTGGCAAAACGTAGACCTCTACGTAGGAGGTAGCGAACACGCCACAGGACACTTGTTATACTCTCGTTTCTGGAACAAATTCCTCAAAGATCGCGGTTTTGCCCCTACTGAAGAGCCTTTCAAAAAACTGATTAATCAGGGGATGATATTGGGTATGAGTGCCTTTGCATACCGAGTGTTATGGGAAGTGAAAGATGAGCAAGGTAATGAAGTGAATTTAGTTGAAGTAAAAGAGCTTTCATCTAATAACTTTCCTCCTATATTTGTTTCAAAGAAATTCAAGGATGATAAGTTGGCGATTGTTTTATTAGAGAAGATTTTCCCTAAATATCCTCAATGGGTGGAGTTTATGAAAAAACTCTCAGGAAAAATAATTAATACTATTATCCAACCTATCCACGTAGATGTTTCTCTCCTCAAAGATACTTCTGATGAATTAGATATTGATAAATTTAAGGCGTGGCGTAAAGAATTTGCTAATGCTGAATTTATCTTAGAAGAAGACGGCAAGTATATCACAGGGCGCGAAGTCGAAAAAATGTCAAAATCTAAATACAATGTGGTAAACCCTGATGATATTTGCGAACAATATGGAGCTGATACATTGCGTTTGTACGAAATGTTCTTAGGACCTTTGGAACAAGCTAAACCTTGGAACACAGCAGGTATTTCGGGGGTATACAACTTCTTGCGCAAGCTATGGCGTTTGTATTTCAATGACAATGGTTGGCAAGTAACCGATGAAGCCCCTACACCCGAGATGCTCAAAGCACTGCATAAAACGATTAAAAAGGTAAATGAAGATATTGAGAATTTCTCCTTCAATACTTCAGTGAGTCAGTTTATGATATGCGTGAATGAGTTATCATCGCTAAAATGCCACCATAGAGACGTTTTAGCGCCTCTTGCGGTATTGGTAGCTCCCTTTGCTCCACATATCGCTGAAGAGCTTTGGAAAAGGCTTGGAAACACCGAAAGCGTGGCGTTTATCCCTTATCCCGTACACGAGGACAAGTATTTGCAAGAGGACAGCAAGGAATATCCCGTATCGTTCAATGGCAAAGTACGCTTCAAACGCGCTTATGCTACCAGTATGACTCCTGCCGAGATAGAGCAAGCCATCCTTGCCGATCCTCAAACCGCAGAACAGCTACAAGGCAACACCCCTAAAAAGGTAATTGTAGTGCCTAATAGGATTATCAATATAGTGAGTTAGTAATGAATTTCAGGGGGTTAGTTTTTAGAATTTAAAAATTAACCCCTAATTATAATGAATTACAACTATGAACCCAGAAATCACACAAAAATTCTCAGATAAGTTTCTCCCCGAAGAAAAGGAAATCATAGCCCTTATCGAAACACCTACTAATGGAGCAAGTTATTATAACGGAGCTTGGGTGCCTTCTAACGATCCTTTAGCTTACATAGATGTAGAAACAGGAGAACTTTTTTATAAAAACACTCGCATAGAATGGCTTGTTGAAAAAGATTGGAAACATTTCTTTCAGGCACAAAAGGCATTTCGCCTAAAAGTACGCCCTATAAAACCCGAAAACGCTTCTAAAGTTTTCCAACACACATTTATGTTGGTCGAAATAGTAGAGGAGAATGTAACAGAACCTCGTTTTGAGGCTATTTTAGAAGAATATAATACCGAAGTAACCTATGAAGACGATGATTTTTCGCTGGAGTTGAACAAAATATACGGCAGTTTCGAAGGAGGAATGTATTACCAGGAGGAAAAAGATGGGCTTTCACTAAATGTTCATACCGATGATATCGAAAAACTAAAAGAACTCCTAAACCTTTTTAGGCAAACAGCCCTTGCTAACTTCAAAGCGTGGATAGAACATCTCAAAACCTTTGCTGCAGAAAAGCTCACAACTTTAGCCAACAAATGGCAAAAAGAAGAAGATGCCAATGCTCCTGAGATTACTCCTAAGCACTTTGCTGAGCGTATGAGTATAACAGAGTTAGTTCTCTTTGATGATGAGCGTTTCTGTATCTATTTTGACGATGACGATATGTTCTGGGGGCACGCTATTACCGTATATGGCAACCTCAGCGGCAATCTCAAAGAGGCTACTATCGAGGGGTAAAATATTTAATACTTAACAAAACTCAAAATCAATGATTATTCCTTTTAGCACAAAGAAAAAAATCAAATATCTGTTTTTCTCTATCCTATTGATTCCTATCGCAATAGGGTTAATTGTTCTTACTCTATCCGCTCATAAGATACGAATATCTCTCTTAGGGATATCCTTAGGATTATTGGCAGGAGGTTTTTACCTATTATACCAATTTACAAAAGATCTTATAGCCCTTAGAAAGAGTAATGAGGGGGTTATCCTTACTCCTGAATACTTGGAAAGTCATACCAACACCCTAGGCAAGGAGGTAGGACGGATTCCTTGGAGCGATATAGCCTCTATAGAGAGGAAAAAGTTCTATGGAGTACTTATCCATATCAAACTCAAAGATCCTCAAAAATACATAGGTAGAATTAAGGACAAAGACCTGCAAAAAGGATTTGATGGTATCTATATGGACAATAGTGAACTACAAATCTCTTTTGAAGAATTAGAAAGACTT
Source organism: uncultured Capnocytophaga sp. (assembly GCF_963525585.1). Lineage (NCBI taxonomy): Bacteria > Pseudomonadati > Bacteroidota > Flavobacteriia > Flavobacteriales > Flavobacteriaceae > Capnocytophaga > uncultured Capnocytophaga sp. The sequence continues at coordinate 60,839 of NZ_CAURLX010000001.1, forward strand.
ATCAATGAGTACTTTCAAAAATATAGATAATCAAAAGCCCTGATATTCTTATTTTAATAAACTATCTTGAAAAAATCTCTGAAATGGTTACTAGTATCACAGAAATAGCATATCCTATGGAAGAGGAAAGCAGACGAATCTTGGCTACTAGAATAAAAAAGAGACTATCCCTTTGCTGATAGCCTCTTTCATTTTATCCTAAGGATTCTATTCTCCTTTTTTATTTTTATAGCTATTATAACCTGAGAAAAGCATAAAAACCCCAAAAGCAACAAAGAAAAGAAGCACTCCTATAGCTCCTGCTATATCATAGATGAAGTTAATAAGCCGGTTCATCTCAATAGTTCCTCCTTCTTGCTCCCAACGAGTAATTTCAAAGTATTGCCATATTCCTACTCCAATGACAAATATTGCAATAAGGATAGCTATAATAAGAGGTTTTTTAGGATTTTTATCTCCCTTACCTCCATACATACTTCTTTCAATAAATTTTTCGTCTGACATATTTTATTCCTTTTTACGTTTTACATTTTCTATATTTCCATAGGTACGGACTTGGAACCCGCCCTGGATACCTTGAATTTCAAATGTGATTCTGTCTTGATCTAGTACCTTGAACTTGCCGTGGAAAGTACCTGCAGCATCCAGTTGTTCTAATACATAATCTTCTGCTCGAGTTCCCTCTGGTAAGTTTTCTATAGGCAAAAGCTTACAGATACTATCAGGAGTCACTTCCAGAACCTCTACCCAAGCTCCTGTATGCCCTATAGCTGTTACTTTCCCTTTTTCATCATACCTCTTGATGGGAACATCTACTTTATATTGCTCCCCTACAAGTGGTAGCTTAGTAAGTTCTGTAAAGGCTTCTTGCTTCTTACGAGGTTCTAGTACTACTTCCTTGAATATTGCCCAGATAATAGCCATTAGGACTAGCAGAACAATCCCTAAAAATATCTTTCCCCAGAGAGTAACTTTCCAGCCTTTGTTAGGAACAGGACTTATTGATTTCTGTTGCTCAAAAAACGCCTCCATCTCAGGTGTCCATTTAGAGGTTGGAATATCTTTTTTATCGGAAGCCCTATAGAATACCCCAAAAGGCTTTTTATGATACACCTTTGTAAGAGGAGTTACTGCTAATAACTGGTGTAGGACAAGGCGCATCGCCTCCTTCTTTCCTATAAGAGGACATACAAGGTCGAAAGTGGTAATCTCCTTATAGGGAATATATTGGTTTGAAACGGTATAGAACATCTTTGCTTTTTTTATTCTTCTACAATAAGATCCTGATATTCTTTTTTGAACTCAGCAGGTCTGAATATCTTCTTATAAGTAAGGTTCATTTTGGAACCATTATCAGTAACCGTGATGCTCTCTGGAAACTCCTCATTAAGCCCATAACGCCAAGGTTTTCCTTCTGTGTGAGGAATAAAGTAACCTTCTACTGCTTCAAAGGGTCCATAATACACATCTCCATCAAGGGTAAAATCCTTAAAAAGAAGCTTGTACATATGATTCTGTTCAATAGGAATATCTGAATAATTCTCTGCTACTAGTACATATTTGGTATTGGTAGGATTGATAATAGAACCTCCTTGACCTTTGGCATATTCAAAACTAACTTCCTCTCCTTGAGGTGTTTTAAGGGTATGATTCCCTACATTAAGCTCTAATTCTTCGAAGGAATTGGCTTTAAGCTGGTATTCTTTCCCATCGATAGAGAAAGTGATGTCTGCAGAGGTAGGATTATCTACCACTATCTCTTCTTTATCCTTTCCACAAGAGGCTAGCCCTAAGGAAAGGATGGATAAAAGTAAATACTTTTTCATCTGTAAAAAACTTTTTATTAAAAAATTAGATTTATAGGAGGCAAAGGTAAAGTATTTTTTTGAAATAAATAAAAATTATTCCTCCTCTATTATTTTTTTGTTTTTATTGCGAAAAATTAAAGTTTTTTTCTTATATTTGTAGTCTTAAAACTAAAATTTTAAAAACATCTAGACTTATGGACAGACATTTTTTATCCCTTGCCTTAGCAGGAACCGCTATTTTCGTGACACAGAACGTTATAGCGCAAGAAGAAACCCCTAAAATAGAGGAAGAAAAGTTACATACATTTGAAGTATCAGCTCAGCTACGTCCTCGCTTTGAGTATCGTAATGGAGCTTACTTACCTCTTTCTAAAGGAGATGAGCCTTCTATTTTGGTAAATAACCGTACGCGCCTGAATTTTGATTATGCAAGTACAGGTAATTACCCGTTAGGAGTGCATCTTTCTTTACAAAATGTGAACATCTGGGGGCAAGCACCACAGATACAAGTAACAGATAAGACAGGTGGACTTTCTGTATTTGAGGCTTATGCAGTTTTCCCATTAGCTGATAAATTTTCAGCCAAAGTAGGTAGGCAGATGATAGCTCTTGATGATGACCGTATCTTTGGTTCTCTAGACTGGCATCCTGCAGGAAGAAGCCACGATGCTTTAAATATCAATTGGAATCCTAATGAAAATTTACAAATCAGAAGCTTCTTTGCTTTTAATCAAAACTATTTAGATGGAACTCGAGTTATAAACATTAATAGCCCCAAAGGACAACATTTTGTTTCTTCCAATGCACAACCTTATCAGCATATGGAAACCCTTCACGCTCATTATGCTTTCTCAAAAGCAACACAGCTTTCTTTCCTATTTAGCAACCTAGGTTTCAGAAATGATACTGCTCAGAAAACCTATGATATGCAGACCTTTGGAGTACATTATATAGGAGCAGCTGCTGATTGGAAGTATGGTTTCTCTGGTTATGTACAAACAGGTAAAAATGTTAATGGAACAACTAAAGGAGCTTACCTACTTGCCGTGAATGCAGGCTACAAGTTCTCTCCGGATTTTTCTCTAAATGCAGGTCTTGACTATCTTAGTGGAAATGATAGTAGCGGTACTTCAACTACTGATAAAGCTTTCAATCCTTTTAGTGGCACAAACCATAAGTTCTACGGATTTATGGATTACTATTATGTAAGCTTCTCTCCTTCTGTAGGGCTTATTAATCCATACCTAAGCGCTAATGTACGCATCAATGAAAAGAGTAATTTATCAGCTACTTATCATCATTTTTCTTCTGCAGGAAAAATGGCAGATGCTAATAGCAACAAACGTCGTAGCTTAGGCAACGAAATAGACCTTGTATATAACCTTAAAGTACAGCCTTTTGTAAGCCTACAAGTAGGATATTCTACTTACTTTAGTAATAAACATTTGGAAGCTCTTAAAGGTGTTAGTCAAGCTCGTGGTTATCAAGATTGGCTCTGGTGTAGCCTTAACATCAACCCTAAATTATTCTCTGCAAAATTCTAGTGTTTCCATTTATTATATTGAAACTGACGGTATATCACATATATTCCGTCAGTTTTTCTATTCTCTTATAGGTATTAAAAGAATTTATAAACAAAAAAAGGCAACACTTCTTTGAAATATTGCCTTTTGGTGACCGCGAGAGGCTTCGAACCCCTAACCCTCAGAGCCGAAATCTGATATTCTATCCAGTTGAACTACGCGGCCAAATTCTTATAGTTTAAATAAAAATAGTTCTTTGTTGTCCTAAGAAAGCACTTTCTTAACAAGAGTAGCAATTAGCTTCCCATCTGCTTTTCCTGCAAGCTCCTTAGTTGCCTCTCCCATTACTTTTCCCATATCCTTGAGAGAAGTAGCCCCTAATCGACTCACTATCGCTTGTAGGTGGGCGGTTACTTCCTCCTCTGAGAGCTGTTCTGGGAGGAATTTTGCAATAATTTCAGCTTGAGCTAGCTCAGGAGTTGCCAAGTCCTCTCTGCCTTGTTCTTGGTAAAGCTGTGCGCTTTCTCTACGTTGCTTTACCAATTTCTGTAAGAGCTTAATCTCGTCTTCTTCGGAAAGTGTATCACCTGCTTTTGCCTCTGTCTTAGCAAGCAATATAGCAGACTTCACTGCACGCAAGGATTCCAAAGCAACTGTGTCTTTTGCTTTCATAGCCTCCTTAAGGGCTTCCATTATTTTTGACTCTAAGCTCATTATATTGTGTTTAATTTCAAGGGCAAAAGTACGTATTTTTTCAGAAATATAAAAATTTTTTTCTTCCTTCCTCTTCTGGTTCTTTTTGTCTTAATTGGTGAAGAGTAATTCACGATACTTGGTTAGTGTCCAGAGCTCATCATCCACCATAAGTTCCAGCTTATCACAGTGGTAGCGTATGGGATCAAAGAAAGCCTTGACCTGATGGCAATATGCGTGTGCTTTTTCCTCAAAAGTAGGAAGTGTATTGGCTTGCTTGCGAGCTTGGATCATTGCCTCTACATTGGTATGTATCTCCTTAATATGTCGGGAAATCCGCTGGATCAAATCTATCTGTTCAGAAGCTACGTCTTGATAATTCTCTGCGAAAATCTCCTTAAGTCCTCGTACATTCTCAATCAGTGTATTCTGATAGCGGACGGCTGTAGGCACCACGTGATTCCGTGCGATATCTCCTAATACACGAGATTCTATTTGTATCGTTTTCACATATTCCTCTAAAGCTATCTCATAGCGTGCTTCCACCTCTACCCTACTGAGCACTCCCATTTCTTCAAAAAGAGCCAAGGCTTTAGGAGAGATATTCTCTGTAAGAGCCTCAGGAGTTGTTTTGTGATTCGAAAGACCTCGACGAGCAGCCTCTTCCTCCCATTCCCTGCTATAACCATCTCCTTCAAAACGTATTTTTTTGCTCTGTTTAATATATTCTCTGAGTACCTTAAAGAGGGCATCTTCTTTCTTGATTCCTTGCTCTATAAGTGCATCTACCGCCTTTTTGAATGCTGTCAATTGCTTAGCTACAATGGTATTAAGTACCATCATTGGCTTCCCACAGTTGGCTTTGGAGCCTACCGCGCGAAACTCGAATTTATTCCCTGTAAAAGCAAAGGGAGAAGTTCGGTTACGGTCAGTAGTATCCAGAAAAAGATCGGGTATCTTGCCTACTACATTCAGCTTGAGGTCTGCTTTTTCCTCCATAGAGAGCTCCTCAGAAGCATCCTCAAGAGCATTGAGCACCTTGGTTAGTTGTTCTCCTATGAAAACGGAAACAATCGCAGGGGGTGCCTCATTGGCTCCCAACCGATGGTCATTACTTGCTGAAGCTACAGAAGCTCTTAATAAGGGTTCATATTCGCATACTGCCTTGATGGTACAAATAAAGAAAGTGAGGAATTGTAGGTTCTTCATCGGAGTTTTTCCTGGAGAAAGCAAATTGACTCCTGTATCGGTAGCCAAAGACCAGTTGTTATGCTTCCCTGAACCATTAACTCCTACAAAAGGTTTCTCGTGGAAAAGGACAGTGAAACTATGTTTTTCAGCTACCTTTTTCATCACATCCATCAGCAGGGCATTCTGATCCACCGCCAAGTTGGCTTCTTCAAAGATAGGAGCAAACTCATACTGATTAGGAGCAACCTCATTATGCCTTGTTTTGATAGGAATTCCCAAGAGCATACACTCCTGTTCGAGTTCTCTCATATAACTAAGAACACGGCTGGGAATAGCTCCAAAGTAATGATCCTCCATTTGTTGCCCTTTAGCAGCTTGATGTCCCAAAAGGGTACGACCTGTGATGGTAAGGTCAGGACGTGTCCTAGCCAAAGAGGCGTCTACCAGAAAATATTCCTGCTCCCAACCAAGAGTAACCATTACTTTTTTTACATTTTTATCAAAATACTGGGCTACAGCCGTAGCGGCTTGATCTATTGCGGTAAGTGCCTTGAGTAGAGGCGTCTTATTATCCAAGGCTTCTCCTGTATAAGAAATAAAAATCGTAGGAATACAAAGAGTAGTTCCATATACAAAAGGTGGAGATGAGGGATCCCAAGCAGTGTAACCTCTCGCCTCAAAAGTATTGCGAATACCTCCATTGGGGAAGCTTGAAGCATCGGATTCCTGCTGTACGAGCTGCCCTCCTCCGAACTTCTCGATAGCTTGGTCTCGCCCAATAGGTTCAAAGAAAGCATCGTGCTTTTCCGCTGTTCCTCCTGTAAGGGGCTGGAACCAGTGTGTATAGTGAGTCGCCCCCTTGCTCATTGCCCAATCACGCATCGCTATAGCTACCTGATCCGCCATAGAACGTTCTATCTTTACTCCTGAGTGAATGGCTTGCATTACTGCCTCAAACGCTTCACGGGTCATCACCGCACGCATCGCTTTTTCATTAAATATGTGAGAGGCAAAAAGCTCTGAACGTTTAGAAGACTCTGTTACTACTACAGGGACTTTTCTTTGTGCTTCTGCTAAAGCATTAAATCGTAATGGGGTCATTATACTTGATTTTTTAGTTATTCTAACATCAGAGCGCCTACGGTAGCATTGCTGGTCTCATCAATGAGGATAGCACTTCCCATAGGAGGATTCTCAGCAAAAGAATCATATACTAATGGAGTTGCTGCTTTTATTCGTATCTTAGCAATTTCATTAAGCTTTATACTTTCTACGTCCGCTTGTTGTTCAAGGGTATTTACATCTATCTTATAGGTAATCTCCTTTACAATTACTTTTACCAATCGGCTACGTTGTTGTAAAAGGTATTTATTCCCTTCCTGCAAGGAACGTTTATCCATCCAGCATACAATGGCTTCAGCTTCCTGACTTTCAGAAGGTTTATCAAAATCCTCATTCACAAAATAGTCTCCCCGTGAAATGTCTATATCATCTTCTATGTGTATCACCACAGGATCACCCGCTTGGGCTTGAGCCACTTCCTCTCCATTACGCTCTATCTTACTAATAGTAGTAGAAGCTCCCCCTGGAAGAATAACAATGGGGTCTCCCTTATGATAAATACCTGAAATTATCTCTCCTGCATAGCCTCGATAATCGTGCAAGGCTTCTGTCTGAGGACGAATGACATATTGTACTTGAAAACGCGGTTTCTGGTAGCTGTTTTTGTTAATTTCCACAGCTTCTAGAAAATCTAAAAGCGAACTTCCCTTATACCAAGGCATTGCCTGAGTAGTATTTACAATATTATCCCCTACAAAAGCTGAAATAGGGAAGTAATGTACGCTCTTGAGCCCCAATCGCTGAGCTATTTGCTCATATTCTTTCTTAATAGCACTGAAAACGTCTTCAGAATAGCCTACCAAGTCCATTTTATTCACCGCTACTACAACCTCAGATATATTTAGTAGCGAAGCAATAATGGAATGACGGCGGGTCTGTTCTGTTACTCCATTTCGAGCATCCACCAAGATAATTATCAGGTCGGAATTGGAAGCCCCTGTAATCATATTACGTGTATATTGAATATGCCCCGGAGCATCAGCAATGATAAATTTACGCTTAGGAGTGGAGAAGTAACGATAAGCAACATCAATTGTAATTCCCTGCTCGCGTTCGGCACGTAAGCCATCCGTGAGAATAGCAAGGTCTACACCATCTTCATTTTTATTCTTGGACTGTTGTTCCAACACTTCTAACTGATCGGCTAAGATACTCTTGCTATCATAGAGCAAACGACCAATGAGAGTACTCTTCCCATCATCCACACTTCCTGCTGTGATAAATCTTAATATATTCATTTCTTAATTGATTCGTTAGAGTTTTTTAGTTCTTTTTTACAATAGTGTCATTGGGTTGTACAATGGCTGGCTGTTGTGCCTCAATTGTTTGTATTTCAGCATAAGGTACAGCGTCCAGCTGTTTCTTAAGAGGTGCTACAAAGGCTAAGTAGCGTTCCTTAAGCTTCCCATCAATAGGTACTGCATCGGGGAGTTTTTCCTTAAGCGGATCCACCTGTTGTCCATTTTTCCAGAATCGGTAACATACGTGAGGTCCCGTGGCAAGGCCTGTACTTCCTACTAGCCCGATGACTTCGCCCTGAGCTACAGATTTACCTTTTTTAGCAATAATTTTAGACATATGGAGGTATTGAGTCTCATAGGTGTTATTATGGCGTATCTTTACATAATTCCCATTCCCTGAAGTATATCCCGCTTGAATAACGGTACCGCTTGCTGTAGCACGGATAGGAGTCCCTGTAGGAGCTGCATAATCGGTACCAAAGTGCCCTTTCATCTGATGAAGAATAGGGTGGTAGCGCATCCCAAAATGGGAAGTGATCTTGAAGATATCCAGAGGAGACTTCAGGAACATTCGCTTCATCATATTCCCATTTTCATCATAGTAACCATACTTCCCTGCTGCTGAATCCAAGGGAAAGTTAAAGGCATAGAAAGACTTTCCTTTATGCTCAAAGAAGGCTGCTTTCACCTGTACCAAGCCCGCATTGATGGTATCATCTACATAACGTTCGTCATAGATAATCTTGAACTTATCATCCTCTTGGAGATGAAAGAAGTCAATAGTATAATCAAAAATCTGAGAAAGCTTATAGGCTGCCGCAAAGGACATTCCAGACTTCATTACATCTTCAATCAGATTATTTTTGATATAACCGCCCCCTTCTCTCTCCACAACGGTTACCTTGCGATCAATCTGCCTTACTGCGATAGAATCGCTTACTTTAACCTCTATGAAATGTAACAAGTTCGGCTGATAGATGAAATACGCAAGCGAATCTGGCTTTTTTTTATCGAAAATAAAGGCATAAGGTTGCCCTGCTTGGAAGTCTTTCGGACGAAGATACTCCTTGGCTAGTTCTGCCAAAGCTGCTACTTTTTTAGGAGAAACATGCTGTTTATTAAGGAGCTCTCCGAAGGTATCTCCTGACCTGAGTGTATCCTTCACTACATTGTAATCCAGAAGATTAAACCCATATTCGTAAGTTGGCTTAGGAGGTGGTGGTAACTCCTGTGTGGGTGGAAGTTGCTCCTTAGGTTTTTCCTTACAACCTATCATCATAACAGAAAGACCTATACAGAAAATACTCACTCGTAGCATTCTATTCATAGATTGGGGTTTTAAAAGCGAGCAAAGTTCGTGTTTTTTCCTGAAAAATAAAAGCTTTTTAAAAAAACTTTTTCATTTATTGAGAAGAAAAAGAGAGGAGAAAGAAATCCCTTAGAAGATGAATAACTCAGCTAGTGAGGAAAAGAGATGAATTTTCTCTATAGCAAAATAAGCAAGGGATAACTAAAAAATTAAGGCTTGATAACAAGAAAATATCATCGTTTTAACGTGCCTCCTGCTTGACTTTTAGTCCTAAATGTTGTATCTTTGCAAAAATTTTTAAAAAATTATGGATACACTCATTCAAGAACTGAAAGAAAAAGTAATAGAAGTATTGAACCTAGAGGAAGTAAGCCCTGAGGATATCGCTACAGACACTCCTCTTTTTGGTAATGATGGATTAGGGTTAGACTCTATTGATGCTCTGGAACTCATTGTTCTTTTGGATAAAAATTATGGCATTCGCCTTGCCGACCCTAAGCAGGGAAGAGAAATCTTCTATTCCATCGCTACAATGGCGGACTATATCAGTAAGCACAGAACTAAATAATGAATCCTGAGAGAATCGTTATTACAGGAATGGGCATTTGCTCCTGTATAGGGGATAATGTACAGGAAACTTTCACACATCTTTCCCAAGGCAAGTCTGGGCTTTCAACCATAGAACTACTAGATACCTTACACCAAGACCATATCAAGGTAGGGGAGGTAAAGCACACTAATGAAGCCCTAACCAATATCCTAGATATTCCTAAGGAAAATAGTTATTCACGAACTTCTCTACTGGGAATTTTAGCCTTACGTGAAGCCATTAAGAATGCCTCTCTTGATGAAGAATCCCTTCATTCGCTTGGGCTAATAATGGCTTCTAGTGTAGGAGGAATGGATATGACCGAACGGTATTTCTACGACTATGCTACTAATATTCCTGCTCGTAGGTATATTACTTCACACAATATAGGAGAAATTACCCAGCAAATGGCGTCCTACTTTGGGATAAAAGGCTTCGTAACCAGCCTTAGCACAGCTTGTTCTTCTTCTGCCAATGCAATTATTACAGCTGCCAACCTCATCCGTACAGGGCGAGCACGCACTCTAGCAGTGGGAGGAGCGGATGCACTTTCCAAATTCACTATCAATGGTTTCAATGCCCTAATGATCCTTTCTGATAAGGAAGCAACTCCCTTTGACGAGCATCGCAAAGGACTGAACTTAGGAGAAGCAGGAGCTTTCCTAATCCTAGAAGCAGAATCTGAGGCACTTAAGCACGGACGCAAAATCCTTGCCCAACTCTCCGGATGGGGCAATGCCAATGATGCTTATCACCAAACAGCTTCCTCAGAGGATGGGGAAGGAGCTTTCCTAGCCATTGAGAAAGCCCTCCATTGTAGTGGGCTCTCCCCTAAGGATATTGACTATATCAATGCTCACGGAACCGCTACAGTGAATAACGACCTCTCCGAAAGTCGCGCTCTAATCCGTATTTTCTCTGAAGAACAAATGCCTGACCTGAGTTCTACTAAACCTTTTACAGGACATACGCTTGCAGTAGCTTCAGCAGTGGAAGCCATCATTAGTATCTTATCTATAGAAAAAGAGATGATATTCCCTAACCTGAACTTCCAGACTCCTATGAAAGAAGTGAATATCAAGCCGGTAACTGTCCTTAAGCAAAAGCCTATTCAGCACGTTCTTTCTAATTCCTTTGGATTCGGAGGTAACTGTTCAGCACTGATTTTTTCAAAATATCTATCTTGATGTAAAAACCCTTAAATCTATAAAAAAATGTTTAACAACGCTATTTTCAACCTTCACAGAGTCTCTCGCTTAAAGCTCTTAGCTTATTTGGAGAAAGCTACTCCTGAGCAACTTGCCCTTATCCCTGAGGGATTCCACAATAATGTCCTCTGGAACATTGCTCACTGTGTGGTAACCCAACAATTGCTTTGTTATGAAAAAGCAGGACTTACTCCCCTTGTAAGCAAAGACCTTATTGACAAATATAAGAAAGGAACCTATCCTAATGGACACATTCCTTCAGCTGAAGAAATTGCTTCTCTTAAGGAACTTCTTCTAAGTACCCAGGAACAGCTTGAAGCCGATTACAAGGCTGGAAAATTCAAGGATTTTACGCCCTACACTTCTTCATATGGCTTTACCCTCAATAACATAGAAGATGCTATTGTATTCAATAATACGCACGAGGGAATGCACGTAGGGGTAATTATTGCACTCAACTATTTCCTATAAGCTCCTAAAAGGTGCGTATAGGCAGTAGCTTCTTGGCTTCATTCTTTGAGAAAGATTGTAGGCGACCCCTAGCAAGAGAAATGCCATAGGATTGCCAGTGGTCTTTCTCAGAGGATGTCCAATAGGCTTCATTAGGCAGATGCAGAAGGCTTTTATGCTCATAAATAGCCAATAATTCTGCTATTGAAGGAATATACCAATCCGAGTGCCCTCCTGCATTATATTGCTGTATATAGGCTCCTATGCTGCCTGCTGAGGCACAGGAAGAGCTCAGAAAGCGTGTATTCCGTTGTCCCTCTGCCAAGCCTCCTCTTGTCTGTCCTAAGAGAGTTCCTACACAACCCCATTGGAGAGCGTCCTGTGGCAAGTCTTCTTCCAGAGGAATCAATAAGCCGTGTGAAGCCCCCGCCACATATCCAGGGTCTCCCTCCCGTAACAGATAGGCTACACGCCCTCCTTGATGCCGATCTCCTATACTTAAGGAAGCTGTTCGGAAAGTTTTCACCTCTGAATAAGCTGTTCCTGCAATATTAGTGGCAAAAGCACGTACGTAATAGGTCGTGTTCCGTTCCAATCCTTCTACCCTATGGAAAAAGCTTCCTATAATATTTTCCGAAAAGCCTACCTGCTGAGTATCTGCTCCTCCTAATACAGGATTTGCTTGTGAAGTACTCCATAGGAAACCATAGCGTGTAAGAGCTCCTCCACCATTAAGTAAGAGTTGCCCTGCAAACTTAGCCGAAGAGGAACTTATCTCTGTTATTTCTCCTATAGTAAGTGTTGGGAGAGTTACAGTAGCCGTAGTGAGAATTTCTGTATTGGAATAAGCTGTTCCACGTTCATTGGTGGCAAAAGCGCGTACATAATAGCGTGTTCCTATAATAAGAGAGTAAATAGTAGCTGTAAAAGTGCCCACTCCTGTCCCTGCTTCTACATAGGCATCGGCTAAAGTAGGTTGTGGATTTGTTTTGCTATACACAAATCCTCTTCGTGAAATCACCCCAGCCCCGTCATTCCCTACGGTTCCTCTTATCTCAAAGGTAGTCGCTGAGGAAGACACATAACTAATCCTTAGTTGCGAAGGTAATTCCACTGCTATGGTGGTAAATGGCACCACCTCACTGTAAGTAATTCCAAATTCGTTCTTAGCATAGGCTCTTACAAAGTAGTTCGTCCCCTGAGTGAGCCCTGTAAGAAGGATAGAGAAATTTCCCAATTCCTCTCCCGATACAATTATTTTTGTACCATTACCCTCTACAGGATTATTGGTATGGACACTATAGAGAAAACCTCTTTCGGTAAGAGAACCGCCTTGGCTTGCCTCCACTGTAGCCAACAACCTTACGGAAGTAAGCGTACGTTCCTGATAGGAGAGAAATCTTACTCCTGTAGGAGGCGCTGTAGGAAGCGTCTGGAAAGGGATGATATTCCCATAAGTAGTTCCTTTGGAATTAGTTACAAAGGTACGTACATAATAGGTAGTTGCAGGAGCAAGTGCTGATAAATCATAGATAATGTCCCCCTCTGTATGTTGGCCTTCTACTCTTATAGCTCCGTTGTCTAGTGTAGGTTCTCGCTGAGAATCACTATAAAGAAACCCTGCCTCAAAGGTCTCTGTCCCTCCTGTATGCCCAAGCGTTGCGGTAAGCCTAGCGGTAGTTTTGGTTATTTGAGAGGGAGGAAGTAGGGTAGCTCCTTGAGGAAGAGATATAGGAAGTGTCCGGAATTGAACAACATTGGCTAATGCCTTCCCAAAATGTGTCTGTGCAAAAGCGCGTACATAATAGGTAGTCTCTGCTCTAAAGTTTGCTAGAGTAAGTGAAAGTGTATCTGTAGCAGAGGAACCCGTCACCGAAAGAGTGTGGTCTTCACTAGTAGGGCTTTCCTGCGTGGTGGAATAATAAAAACCATAGGTTTCAATAGGATAGCCTCCCGTATCGGAGAGAATACCCTTAAGAAGTACTCCATAGGCTCCTACTTCAGGAGTTGCCGTAGTAAGCACAGGCAAAGAAGGTTTTTCGGTAGTGAATTGGCGCACTTCTCCCACGGCGGTTCCTTGTGCATTGGTCGCAAAAGCCTGATAATAATACGTAGTAGCAGGGCTCAAGTCTGTTGCTTTCAGTGTATAATCTCCTCGCCCTATCCCTTGGGTAGTATGTACGATTTTCCGCTGTCCAGGCTCAGAGAGTTGCTCAGGACTTGTGCCATAATAAAAACCCCAAGTAGAGACCCACGCTCCATAATCATCATTAATAGTTCCCCTAAAAGTAACCGTATTTTTTCCAACAGATTCTTGTGGGTAGGTTATGATAGTTCTAGGAAGCTGTTCCTTGAAATTATAGACTTCTTTGCTACAGGAAAGAAGCATAAAAGGCAGAAGAATGCAAATATATTTTCTCATTACTTATTCCGTTTAAGATTATAGGTAATTCCTAGGGTATATTCTGGTGCATAAAGCTTTTCTGTAATAGCTATAAAGGACATTCCCCCTATGAGGTTCCATCGGGGTATCAGCCGAAAAGTCGCTCCCAGATACCCTGGTAGATAAGTCTTTTTCTCTAGCGAACGCTGGTGATTATAACCATTCTCAAAGGGATAATAGTGTTGTCCTATACCTCCGCCTATATTGAGATAAGCCCAATAAACAAGCCGAAAATTCGCCCCTCCTATGAATTCAGTTTTATTGGCAGGGAAGTCTTCTCTGGAGACTTGTTCTAGTTTTTGCCTGCTGTGGAAAGAAGTCCTAGCAATAAGAAAACCACCTATCCACCTATCCACCCGAGCAGATTCCGCACGGATACCATAAGGGGCAATGCTTCCTCCCTCATAACCTATTGAGAAGAAGCCTCCCCAGTCCTGCAAGCGGGATACTTGTGGAGCCTCTTCTTGCCCCCAAGCCCATAAAGAGAGCAAGAGGGTAACGGATAATAAGAATCTTTTCATTGTTTAGTATTTTCATTTTTTCTAGAAAGCAAGGCTAACGAATCTTCTTTAAAGAAGCATCTATCGCTTGGTCATAAAGTACATTCTTCTTATGATAGGCTTCTTTGTAAGCTTTCAGGGCTTGCTTTATCTCTTCTCGTTCCTGTGAAGAAGTATTTTTATTCACCTTACGAGCACGGGCTATTGCCTGATAATAATCCAAATGGAAAGGAGCTAACACCTTATCTTGCTGATATTCTTCCACTAGGCTTAGCACCTGATCATACTCCCTGTGCTCAAAGGCTCTACGGAGGTTATCTAGCTGGTCCCTCTCAGATTTTCGGTTGCGAACAAGCAAAAAATCAACCTCCAAAGCAGGATATTGCTTCAGGTGTTCCTGAATCTGAGTTACTTTCTGGATTCCTTTGGGGTTCTTAGCACGTGAGAGATAATCCTTCACCTGTCCTCGTAGGTTTTCTAAACGGTTATAATCGAACTTGGCTATGTTCTCATTGTAATCCCGATCAATTAGAGCATATTCGGACTGAATAACCAAGAAATATGCATCCAAATTCCCCTGAAGCTGTACCCCTTTGAGCAATTCCAACACTTGTTCATATTGACCTTGCTTATAGGCAGAGATTGCCCAGAGGAGTACATCCTGAGACTGCCCTTGTACAAATGATGAGAAAAGGAATGTGATATAAAGAAATATCTTTTTCATTAGTTCCAAATTTACATAGATAGGTCATACATTGACTCAACAGCTCTGTTCTTCTTTTCCCACAGATTATACATATCATTGAGCATTTGATCCATTTCTTGTCTGGCTCTTTGTACCTGAGTATTGTTCAAGAACTCTCCTTCGACGGTACCCACCTTAGTTTTGTAGTCGTTATATTGAGTGGAGTCAAAGTTTCCATCTTCTCTGAACTGAGCGGTAGATTTTTCACAGAAAATTTCAATCTCTGCAGGGAGCTTCTGGGTATAATTCTGGTACCAGAGTACTTTGGCTTTTATGGCATTTATTTGCTTTCTATCGGCTACTCCCACTGAGGAAATATGTTCTAAAATTTCTAGAATCTGCTTCTCAGGAAATGGATTTTTCGATAGCAAACTTTGTGCCTTAATTAGGGATTTCTCTGTATAAGTATCATTGAGAGCATTCAGGAGTGACTCCTTAAGGGATTCTGTAAGGTCTCCTTGTTGTGCATAACCTGTAATTTCTGTTCTTAGGTTGTTATATTGCGCTGGAGTAACATCCTTTTCGCTTAGTTGGCTAATTTCTTTTCTTACTACTTCCTGTATAGCCAGCGTATCGGCTGAGGTAGTAGTCTCTGTACCTACTCCAGAACTATAACTCATACTAGAAAACCACGTATAGAGGGCGATAATACCACCAACCCCTAAGGTAATAAGGATAAAATACAGTGTTCGTTTGTTCTCGTTCATTAGGATTTATTTTTGTTGTGTTTTATTATCTTTAGAGGCTGTTGCCACTTGCTTAAGGGAGCCTATGCTATCCTTGTAGGCACGTAGTCTCTCCAGTTCTTTCTGCATTGTATCTTTCTCGGAAGCAAGTTGTTTTTTTTCATTTTCCTTAAGGGCTATTTGCCTAGAAGCTTCACTGTCACTATAGAGGTAGCCCACTGCACTGCCTATAGCTAAGCTCAACAGACCTATAATCAATACAGAGAACCAGCTGAGCTTGGGGAATTTAAATTCGGTTGTTGCCTTTGCTTGTTCAGGACGTGCTACTGTGAGGAGCTCCTGACCTGAGGGAACAGAATGCTTTGTACTATCTTTAGCCACCTTATAGAAGAGCCTATCTCCTTCTAAGTAACATACTGTGATTGAGGTTCTTTCCTTGATTCCTTTGATTTCTACATCATTCACCCAGAGTTTCTCTATATATCCTTGAGGATTCTCTACTTTAAGATTCTTTACGGAAAAAGTACCTCCAGAAATAGGTTGTTTCTCCCTATAAAGAGCAGACTTATAGTAGAAATTATCCTCCTGTAGTGCTAAAAATTTATAAGTAGAGAGTTTATTCCCTTGTACAGGTATTCCTTTATCTCCAATCCATACTTCACTAATATAGTTATAGGAATCATTCAGGATAAGCCTTTTGGTAGCAATCCCTTCCAATGGTTGCAAGCGGAACTCTGCCAAATGATTTCTATCAATCGATTGGGTAAATATATAAAGCTTTTCCGCAAAATAAGCTCCATCTCTTTCCAATAGAGTATTCAGATCATCTTGAGCAGAAAGAAAAGCATAATATTCGCCACTCTTAATTTTTCCTTTATCAAAGGTGTATTCCAAGGGGGCTAAGTCTTTTTCCACTTCCTTTAATAAGGAAGGATAGTCAGCGCTATAGCCTGGGGTTTGTAAGGATTTTTCATATTCTTGGGCTATACGAGTGAGCTGTTGCTTAAGGTTCTTTAAGCTTTGGGTAACCTCTATAAAAAGGCGTATCGCATAGAAGCCACTACGCTTTTCCCTATCAAGGGTTCTTTTGATAAATGAATAACATTTTGCTTGTCCTTTTTGAGCTACAGAGAATACGGGAGCCTCACTGAGCTGCATCGCCACATTACGCTCATCAGTAAGGAAGAGCTTTGTATCGAAACTCGCTAGGGCATTTTCACTAACATATTCGGTATTCAACCCGTTAAAAGTACGTTGGATTAATAGTCCTATTTTCATAATTGTCTTATTTAAAATCGTTTTAAAAATTTAGATAAAAAACCATCTCCACTCACGACAAAGCTATCGGAGAGAATCTGCTCGACGATGTTCTTAGAATAAGTTGTATTGTATTCCTTGAGTATTTTGTCATAACATACTTCTCCTATCGAAAAAGGAAATACCTTGATAGGGAACTTATTACGACTGTTTTCCTTGGCATCTATACAGTTATTCAAGAGGTTCTTGAACTCATCTTTTACAAAATCATCTGCCAGCTTAGCATCGGACTGTGAGGAGAACAGAGCTTGTTCCTTCTTCAGTACATCAAACTTATTGACCACAATGTAAAGCGCATCTGTCTTTTCTAATATCTTGTAGGATTTCAGCATACTGAGAATCGCCACATAGATATCTCCTTGCTTATATGCACTACTATAGGAGTTTTCCAATCGATTCTTATGCTCAAGGGCATCTAGAACAAAAATAAGAATCTTACGGTTATCATTCTTGATATAATTCACAAAGCCTTTGACTTCCTCATTTTCAATTCCTTCCTCAAATATTCTATGGTAGTTCTCCCCAGGCACCTCTACAATATTCAGAGGATGAGGTACTTTCTTGCTATCCTTAATAGAAGCCGCAATATAGTTATAGCTTCCTGCGGTAGTAGCTAAAGGAAGAATCCCTTTCTCCAAATCAGACGTAAGGTGAGCGGCATACTTATTACCTTCTTGATTATAGGAATCAGGAATCATAATCCCTTCCTTATTAGCATAGCGCAACAAGCCTCCAAGCATTACAGATTTCCCAGATCCAGCAATTCCAATGAAAAATATGTCTGTCCTACCCTTATCCATAGGAGGCAAGTCCTCAATAGCCATTGGGCGTACAGGCTTACGCTGGGAGTGGTACTCCATCGCATTGATAATACGCTGAGGGATTCCTGCTGCCAAGAGGTCATTATAGGTATATATTCCTTTTCGGATGGCATCTTTGATTTCCTCTATCCCTACTTCATTATTGATTACTTTCTGAATCTCTGCTATTTTCCCTCCTTGAGGAGGAACTACAGAAAGAGGAGGCGTATCACTGACGAAAATTGTCTCCTCAAAAAAGTTTGTGGGAGCCGTTGGGGCATCTTCTATGATAAAAGTTCCTTCTCGTTGCTCCTTACGTTGCCTGAGAATTTCTAATTTTGAAGGGTCTAATCTATTGAGTTCAAATTCCTCCAGTGTGATATCCCCACTGATAACCCATTGGTCTAGCTTATCTATCGTAAAGTTATTATTATTACAATCGTTTAAGATTTGTTTCTTCTTTATTTTATCCATTGTTTATTGATTAATATGTAGTTACTCTTTTGTCCTCCTGATTTTCCTCTTTCCCTACATAAGCCCTTACCTTATAGGTGAAATAAGGAATAAGTATAAAAAGATGAATTGCCACCACCACTAATAAAGGAATTAGGTAATTGGGTGTATAATGCTTATTTAGCTGCCAGAAACTATCCAGCGGAAGTCCTTTAGGAGCTCCCGCATACGTAAGGGGTTCTTCCTGCATAGGCAACTGAGAGAGTTTTTCATTAACCAAGCTATAGCTCTCTGTTATATATTGATTGAGCTTCTTGTAATCACTTGTTACCCTGAGCCATTTCCATTCTTCGAAGGCTTTATTGAACTGTTGGGCTTGAGTAATTCTAGTGGTAATATCTTTTTCATTCTCTTGTGCTTTCACACGGTAAGGCTGTATCTTTGCTTTAGCTAGCTCAGCAACATCAATATTTTTAGAAAATGAAGCGAGAATCTGAGGGTCGATAGTGTAAGGATCAGTACTTAGAGCATCCTTAAGAGCAGCCGTTCTTTTCTTTTTGTATTCGGATAGGCGCTTGGTGAGCTCTCCCTCATAATCCTGCAAGTTCTTCTTCACACGTTCCTGATATACAGAGGAGAGTTTCTCCACTTGGGCAATTTCCTGAGCCACTTCCGCCTGTACCTTGGGCTTGGCATTCGTCTCTATATTCAGTGCGTGTGCCATTAGCACAAAACTCCCTATTGCTAAAATTCCAAATATCAAAAATAGCAAGGAAAAAGGGGTTCTATAATGCTGAGTTACCATTGACTGCTTATTGCGCTTAAGTATCTGAATAAGGGTGTAATAGAGGATTATAATCAAAGCACTAATAAGAAAACTTATCAGAATACTTCCTGAAGTCAGGTATAACAATCCATAGAAATTTCCCATAAAGAGTACTACTAGAAAAATAAGGGATATGACATCCACAAAGGCAAAATGATCTTGCTTAAACATAATTGTTAGAAAGTTTTATTATATAAAATGGTTAATTGATTCTTCTCGGTTGTATTTTTCATTAGTTGAGCGATAAGTTCTTTTGCGCTCAGCTGAGGATACTTTGTCCTGAGTGCTATAAGAAAAGCACTTACAATAGGAGCTGCAAAACTTGTTCCTTGGGTAATTTCAGTTCCACCACCTGCCAGTGCTACCTTGAGTTCTTCTCCTGGTGCGTAGAGTGTTGTATATGCCCCATAATTGGAGAAATCTGCTTTTTGGTTATTCTTATTCACCGCTCCTACTTTTATTGTAATTTCTGACCGCTGGAAAGGGTCAAAACCTGTGAGTACATTATCATTCCCTGCGGCTAATACCACCACTGTCTTATTCTGCTCAGCATATTGAAAAAGTTCTTTCCAGAAGGCTTCTTCATCCTTGCCTTCATTATCTATATAGGCTTTTTGGAAAGCTTCTGGGGTACCCTCTAGCCCTTCCAAGTTGGCTCCTAAGGAGATATTCACCACATCTGCGTGGTTCTTCACTGCATAGAGTAATCCCTTAACGATATAGGTAGAAGTCATAAATCCATTCGCATCAGCTACCTTAATAGGAATGAGCTTACAGGAGGGAATCATCCCGTGAATATCCTGAAACTGATTCCCAAGAATCAGAGAGGCAACCGCCGTTCCGTGATTAATAGCGGAAGGACTTACCTCTTGGCTGTTATCAGTCGCATTATAGGGCTTTATCCATTTGTTGGCTATAGAAAGGTGCTTGAGGTCAAAACCATTATCAATTACCGCCACCTTCAGGTGAGAAGCGTCTAGCGAACGGATAGGATAGAGGTTCTCCATTCGCCAATAATGATCATTAGCATCTAGAGCCACCTCTTTATCAAATAAGGCCTCATCCCATACGAGTAAAGGATATTTTGAGAGCTGTTGCTTAACCTGTTGCTTGAATGCCATTCGCTCCTGTTCTTTTACCTTTACCTGTACATAGTTAATGGTGCTATCTATATAACGAATCCGATACTGAACAGTATCAAACTGTTGTGCAAAATCTTTAACAAATAAATGTGTCTGATATACCGTATCCTTAATGGCAATATTGACCAAGTCCGAAACAATCTTACGCCTGCTAATAGTGTCAATAATTACCTTATCTCGGTCTATGGGTTTTATAGTATAGTATCCGCCCCGAATATAGGAAGGCTGCCCTATTACACTCACAGGAGGATTCCCCTGGGGCATATTCTCCTTAAAGTATCTACTCAAAAGCAGATACCAGAATATCACCCCTGCCACCAATAACAGGAAGAGAATCAAGTAATAGAAAAAAGGGTACTTCTTCATCATTTTTTTATTTTACTGAGGACAATTAAGCTGATAAATCCACTTAGTATCTTCTTCAGGGGCTTGTACTTCTACAATACATTCTTGAGGCTTTCCATTCTGTGCCGTATAGTTCCATTGCAGTTGCCCTTCTCCTGAAACTAAGTCCTGTGTGGTGGCTATAACTCTATTGTCATAATAAACCGTTAGCATATCAGGGACTGTGTACATATCATACTGCAAAATTACTCTTCCTGAATGGCTTCCTAGTGAGTGCTTGGTTACCGTCTTCCCTTGACCTCCTGAATTTACCTCTGCATTGCAATCCACCACTGTAGGCGTATCAGGTGTAGGCATCTGCTGGGTCTGATCGGCAGGCATAGCAGAAGCATTAGGAGCAACGACATTCTGACAGCGAGGATGCCATAAAAGTGCATAAATAAGCAATCCTAACAGAAGAAACATCAGTAGGTAGAATAACCACCAATTTCTATACCAAAAACGATTTTTCATAGCTTAATAAGTAAGAGATTTAACAAAAAACACTACACATATCAATCCCAGAAGAACAGCCAAGAGCCAATAATACTTAGCAGCAAACTCTTTAAGAAATTCTAAGAAAGAATTACCTTTTTCCTCTGGTTCTTCAGGAGCTTCTTCCTCTGGTTCCAGAAAAGGCAAAGGCTCTGGTTCTTCTAGAGGAGGCTCAGGCTCCTCAGAAGTTTCTGGAATGGGTTCTTCCTGAGGGGTTTCCTCGGGAGTTTCCTGCTCAGGTAAGGGCATAGGTGCTATGGATTCTTCTAGAGGCGTGCTTACTTCAGGGGTTGGCTCCTCGGCAGTATTGGAATCCCCGATGCTGATTTCCGGACGCTGAATCTGATAATTATCAAACGCCCAACCCCATACAATACAGATATCTTTTCCATTACTAAAGAGCTTATTGTCCTCTTTTCGGAAGACTTTCTCTAAAAGCCCTGCCCAATTATGAGAATCGGCATCCGTACTCTGGGCTAACAAATTGATATGCTTCTGGAGCTCATCCCTAAAGGCAAAATACTTCCGCTGTGCTTGAGCATCTACCGTTTCCTTAAGATTCTCAAAGGGAGCATACCATTCCACTTGATAATTCTGTAGAATAGGCTTGGCTAGGATATTCCTATAAGCAGGCGAAATTCGCGCCTTGATAAAGTTATTTACCAGTTCATAAGTGTTAAAAAGATGCTTATTATCGTGCGAAATCGGCACGAAAGTATCTGTGGAAAGGGTATAAAACTTATTCATTGTCTTCAAAAGGTTAGTTGTCTATCTTCAGGTCGGTATATTGAGCTAATAAGTCCTTGAGAGCATTGTTCTCAGCCTCATCATAGGTGATGAAGCCACTATTGATAAGCAAGGAAATACGTAAGAACTCTATCCAACGATTATATTTCTCTAAGGCTACCGAATTTACATTCATCTTATCATTATCAAAGAGGCTTGCTAGAGTAACATCATCGGTAGGGGAGGTTTGCTGGAAATAGATATAGCTCTTGCGGGTATCCATCTCCTTAATTTCACGGCTTTCTTCTCCTGAGAGAAACTGCATATCGAAGTTATAAACTATATCATTGATAAGCAAGGCAAATGTCTCTGCCATAAATACTTCTTCTCCTTGTATTCCTTTAATTTCTGACACTCTATTATCAAATATCTTAATGAGCTTTTCAGGGATATTTCGCTTCTTAATAAGAGTTTTATAATGGTCTGTAATGGCTTCTATATTATTCTTAGTAATATTATATCGAGTGAAATCCTCCCATTTGTTCTCGTCCATCTGCTTGAACCAATGTTCTATCAAGAGCTGGGTATAGTACTGGGATTTGCTCTTGCTCTGAACAGGAGTGAATAGGTCGGTAAGCTTTATGCCATAGAGTTCCAGCTGTTGTTCCACCTCTTGCTTACTGGAAAGCCACATATTTTCCTTAAGAATCGCTACGACCTCTTCCTCAGTAGTAGCAGTCTGTAAATGAGGATATTGGGTATGGAGGATAGTAGCGGCATCTAAGTTCTTATGGGTCTGTTCTTCTACATCTATTAGCAAATGCTCATTCAGCAAGTTATAAAGGGTTATAGGGCTTACACTGAGCTGTTGTACAAACTTATTAAAAAGCGAGAAGTCTCGAGTAAGTGCCATATTAAATTGTAATTGGAACTGACTGACTAATTGCATATTCTTAGTTCGCATTGCTGAAATGTCATCTGTATGTACAAAAGCAAGAAGTGCCTGAGAAAGTCCTCTAAGAGTCTCATTAAGCAAAGCGATATAGTGATTTACCTTGATCAGATTATTAGACACTTTTTCAAGATTTTCTACAATAAGTTCTGAACCATCTTTACCCACTGCGGTAGCTGCTTCCCAAGACTTGTGAGGATTCTCAAAGTGTTGTTTTACAAAGTCAAATTCTACAAATGACTGTCGTAAAGCATTCATAAAGTCCTGTCGTTCAGGTCGCAATCCTGTTTCTCTTTTCTCCGTCTCAAAGCCCTCATAAGTAAGCTTAGAATAGTTGAAATCCCTTAACAAGTACATATTCTTAAAATAAGGGGATTGTGAAGACCATTTGGTATGCCAATCACGGGAATTGGTTACGATTTCTCCCTCGAAGATAGCATTAAACCTTGCCTTCCACTTATGGTTGAGCTTGGTGTAGTCCTCCCTATACTCATTATCCGCACCGTCCTTATAGGATATTTGTTCGTTAAAAAACGTATAAATGACAAATAGAGGAGGTACGGGGGCATTTGCCAAAGCAAGTGTCCGTTCCTGCTGATTACTTCCTATATTCTTAGCAATCCAATTGAATAACAAATAGGAAAGCTCATTGACTTCCAATTGCTTATCATTATTACAGAAAAGGAGGTTATTAATACTATAATCATCAGAATACTTATTGAACAAATAGGATACTTTCCCTCGCAGAAGCATTTGTTTTTGGTTATCCTCATTAGCAATTCCTTCTTCCTCAATAGCCAATCGAGAGCGTGCTCCTGGAAAGTCTAGCAAGTCTGAATTCTGTAGAAAAGGTTTCGCTTCCAAGAGTGTCAAAGGAATAGAAAAAGTAAGTTCCATTGTGAGTACCGAAAGGTAATTCAGGTCTATATTTACCTCTTTCCCTTGGGCAGTCTTAATCAAGGTTTGCTTATGTTCCTTTCCTAATTGCTTGATACGTTCCACATCGAGAATAGCTCCTTCTTCCCGAAGAACAGTATCAAACTTCAGATAGGCTTCCTTAGCATAATCCGTCAAGGAAAGATGATGGATAATCTCATTAAAGATGGTCGTAAGATGTGTATTTCTATTCCATAACACCTCAAAGATATTCCCCCAATGAGTATGATCAAAACGGGATATAATCTTAGCTATTCGTTGGAAAAAATGAGTCTCTCCTAGTCCTTCAAATAATAGTGTATATTTGGAGAGATGAAGCTTAAAGTAGTCTCTTATTTCTAGAATATCAAACTCCGTAAGAACTTCCTGAGCTATCTGAGTCTCCTGTAGCTCAAAACGCTGTAGATGTGCCTCTAGTTCTCGCTTACTGATAAAAGACGTAATCTCCTTCAAATCCAAGAAGAAAGCATCTAGAATAATTATCAAAATATCCTTAGGAGAAAGTAATTTTACTTTCAAGGGAAAGTCCGGATACTTAACCTCTTCACCTATAGTAAAGCGAGTTACCAAGCCTGTACTCTCCTTACCTCCCGCAGGATTAATCTTCTGAAGAAAATCATAAGCAACCCCTCCACTACTAATTTCAAAAGGATGCCCTTCGGTGGAAAGTAAGTTCTTAATCAGGTAAGATTTACCCACTTGGCTAGCCCCAAAAAGAGCCATTACAGGCTTGGCATCTATATGCTGTAATATCTTATGGAAAGTATTGGTAGCTCCTTTGAGCTGTAAGAGAATCTCATTACGTTGCTCATACTTAAGATTCTTCTCCACCCACTGGACAGTAGCCCTCACTACGGATTGTTTTTGGTGTATGAAGTTCTTTATCTGAGCTATATCTTCTGTTGAATAGTTTGTCCTCATTTTACTTTGCATTTAAAATAAATTCACATTTGTCCAACCAATACCCCTTCTCATCTTCAAGGGTTTGGTAATGGAGTGTAAAGTATTTATTAGGCTTATCATTTCCCTGAGCATCTTCCACACGAGTAATCTGGATCACCTCTTTGCTTTCCTCATAATCACGTGATAGTTCTACCTTTAGAGGTAAGTTCTGACGGATAGTATTCTTTTCTTTTTCTATTTGCTCCTTGATGAAGTTCTGATCCTGTGAAGGGTACTTTCTCCTTATATGAGCTTCTATTTCCTTTTCGTCCATTCGGATACTATACAAGTCTGCATAAGGATAGTTCTTCGCCAGATATTTAGAATACCCAAAATGAAAAGGTATTGTACTCACTTCCAATTCATTGTCATTTTTCTTAGGAGAGAGAATTGTTTCTTTATTATTATCTGTAATTCGAACAATGTAATCGGCTGTAGAGATTAATTTCTGGGTTACTTCTGAGGTATCTATTTTCAACTCCTTGATTTTAAATAGCTTTCCTGCCATCAAAGCAACAATAGCCCCTACACTTACCACCGTCTTAGGATCGGTAATGAAACCATTTCCATCGGCGAAAGGATACCAACGTCCTATCCAATACGTATTAAGGTTAATCAGATTACTAGGAGAAATCGTCAAGTATTTCTTGAAAATATTCTCAAAACTTCCCAAAGAAGCGGGCTTACCTGAAAGCACCACAAAATCACACTGGAATTGATTAAATACCACACATATTTGCCTAATTAGAGCATCAAATACTGAAGTAACTATCGCATTGACACGCTCAGGATCTATTTTCCAAGGAATTTCTAATAAATCAAAGCCAAAATGCTTCTCAAAGCTATTCAAAAGCTCTTTATTCTGGAATTTTTTACCTATGATTTCCTCGAATTTTTTAATTTCAGGAGTCCCTTCGCTCTTATTGGCACTTTTTAAGTAAGCCAAAGCTATCGGAATAGCTACCTGATGTACAAAAGCCTGCCTAATCACCCTTCCTTTGTATCCCATTTGATTGGTATCTTCCCCAAAGAAGCTATTGAGCCGTTCGGACATATTGGTAATTCCTTGCCGTATACCATAGTTCTGAATTACCCCCGAAGCTCCTTCCTCAGCAGGAGTTTTCTCTTCTCCTTCTATAATAATTTTCTGGATAATTTCCTTTAACAGGTCATCACCGGCAAACTTAAAGCTATCCCAGAAGAGGGGAGTAGGCTTGAGCAAATCCGAATCCTTTCCGTTCTCTGTAAGGGTGTATTGATGTACAAGGATATCTGTGGTTCCTGCTCCTATATCCACCGAGGCTACTTTAAGTGAGGGTTTTCCTTTGAATAAGTAATTATCAATCACATAGTTATTCCCTTTGAGCTTCTTAACTATCAGGCTATAGAGGAATACGAGCTGGCAACAAGTAGCCTCATCATAACTCCAGTCCTTACGGCTTTCCAAATCAGAAAGTTTCTTCTTGATATCGGAAGTAGCAGGAATGATTTCAGGTTTCTCAAACCAGAAATTCTCATAATTTCCATCGAAATAGTAAGTAGCGTAATTTTTCAGTAGCTCACAAGCCTCTTCCGCCGCTTCTCGTAGCGCTACCTGTTCGGCTTGAATCATTGCGGTAGGGCAGGAGAGGGTGATACGCTTGAGAGTACGTGGAATCGTCATTTGACCGTGCTCTTCCCTGAAAGCATAGGAGTTAATCTGAGTATAAGCGTGTACCAGAATCTCTAGGAATACAAACTTCATTAGCGATTTCCTTGAGAACATAGGCTTGGACATAAACATCTCATTCCTCTTAACTAGCTCTCCATCCGTCCTGAGCTGGTTGGTAATTCCATTAAGATATACTTTTCTAATATTTCTATAATCCTTAGGGTTGAATTCCCATTCTCTATCAGAAGGAATATCATCCCACAGATAACGCTTAGGGCTGGAATTATATGTTTTCAGTTCATAACCCAAAGAAAGATCTGTTACAGAAGAATTGATCAATTCTTCTGCTTCCCAGCCAATTCTCACTAGGCTGGGTACAGTAAATTTCTTATTATCAGAAGTATCATTGATTTCTCCAAATTTTGATTCTGAGAAAACAACATTCATAGGAAAAGGCTCTGCATATTCCTTATCAGGCTGGGTATAATCCTGAATAATAAGCTTCTTAACACTTTCAAAATCAAAAGAATTATCATCTTTATTTTCAAAAAGCAAAGCACAAGTAGCAGAGTTTCCTACATCAATTACTAAATCTACTTCCTTTTTCTTCATCCTATCGGTGAAAAGCTGAATTTCAGGAATTTGCATTAGGCTTCCTAACCACTTGATAAAGAACAAATACCTTGCTACATAACGCTTATAAGGCTTATCATAACGGTTTTCCTCATTCTTTCCATAGAAAATGTCTGCTATATACTTATCAATCCATTTGGAAGAAAAATGAGGGTCGGAGAGTACATTGGCTATATTCAAGTCCGAATCCGAAAGCTTAAAGAGGTTTTCATCTCTATTCAAGCTCAATTGTGGGCTCGTTCTATCATTTTCATTCTGTGCCAAAAGCGTATCCACTGCAATAATCACCTTAGCAGTAGTGAATTCCTCATCATAATCGACAAAAACTCTCACCCAATCGGTAGGGTATAGGACATCCTTATTAATAGAATTATCCTTGAAATAAGGTAATGGAATCCATTTTCTTCGGAAAGTCTTCAATGTATGAGAGAGATTGGATTCCTCATCTGCCGTATAGAAAGATTGTAGTAGTGATAAGTCCATATCCTCCTTAATCCGACCATTGGCAAGATAATCCCCTTGATAGAGTTCTTGCTTTCTAAAAAATACAGAATCTCCATCTTTTGTATATTTAAAAAGAGGGTCTAATACATATTCATCGGTATTTATATCAAAAGAATCCCGATAATAAATCTTATTCTCAGGAATTTTTCCAAAATCTTTATTAATTTCTGTAGTGAATTTGATATATTGGATGCCCGAATTGGCAATAAGGGATATTCTTTTCATTATTTTTCTATTTTATTAATACTTTTCGCGTATTTTTGCCAACCTTCTGTATTTCTGTAAGTACCTATATAGCCCATATTCACATAAATAGCCTGTAGTGGATGATCATTATGAGTAAGCTCACCTGCTAGCTCAGGTGGTTCATTCCCTTGAAGGGTAATTACTTCAGGACAGGCTTCCCCAAAAAGATATTCTCCCAAGAAAGTAACACTACTAGGGAAAGTAATTTGCTTAAGGGCATTACAACCATCAAAAGCATACTTATGAATCGTAGTTAGTCCTTGAGGAAGTATTAAGGTATACAAATCGGCACAAGCAGAGAAAGCTCCGCTATTAATAGTGATAACTTTGCTTAAGTAAGGATCGGATTGCATATCAATAGTAGAGGCTTTAATCCTGAGCCATCTCTTGAGTGTTTTCCCATCAGTACTAAGTACATAATCATTAGGAGATATTTCCCTTTTTTCCTCAATAGGAGCTGGTTCTGGAACTACCTCTATTATAGGCTCTTGAACAGGCTCCATAGTAGGAACAATAGTCTCCTCCTGTATAGGTTCTTCAAAGACTACTGTTGTTTTCTCTGTAAGAGGAGCTTTCTGTTCCTTGGGATCTTCTCCATATCTATTTGCTCCTTTATTGCCTTCCATAAAAAGAAGAACAAAAGGATTATAAATAGGAAAGATTACTAACCAACCACTATTGCCTATATCGTGGCTTCGCTTAACCAACTGTGCCAATGCAAACCAAAAATGGAAAATTTCAAAAAACAGAATAAAAATACCCATAATATTTTCATTCCGTGTCGATGTCAATGAAATCAGTATTGATAAAGCCAAATTAGACAGAAAAATAGATAGCCATAATTCTGTACGGCGAATACGCCCCTTGAACGAAAAAGGTCTCTTAAACATATACAATATTTTTCCTAAGTTCTGTAAGAAAATACAAAAATCAATTTTTCGCCAAAATTACAATATTTTTCTGAAAAAATCACTACCTTTGCAGTCTATTTTTGTAAATACAAAAAAATGAGTACAGAAACAACAACACCTTCTGTAGCTACTGAAAAACAAGCTAAACCTCAATGGCTTAGAGTAAAGCTACCTACAGGGAAAAAATATACCGAATTACGTAGCTTAGTAGATAAATATCAGCTTAATACCATTTGTACCTCTGGAAGTTGTCCTAATATGGGAGAATGTTGGGGACACGGAACTGCTACTTTTATGATTCTAGGAAATATCTGTACCCGTTCTTGTGGCTTCTGTGGAGTGAAAACAGGTCGTCCTGATTCTCTTGATTGGGAAGAACCTGAGAAAGTGGCTCGTTCTATCAAGCTAATGAACATCACACACGCAGTGATTACTTCTGTAGATAGGGATGACCTCAAGGATATGGGTAGTATTCTCTGGGCTGAAACTGTCAAAGCTATTCGTAGAATGAATCCTAAAACTACTCTAGAGACCCTCATCCCTGACTTTCAAGGAGTAGAAAGGAATCTTAACCGTATTCTTGCTGTTGCTCCTGAGGTAATCTCTCATAATATGGAAACCGTACGTAGGCTCACTCGGGAAGTACGTATCCAAGCTCAATATGACCGTAGCTTAGGAGTACTTCGTTACCTAAAAGAGAATGGAGCACGCCGTACCAAATCGGGTATAATGTTAGGACTAGGAGAAACAGAAGAAGAAGTTATCCAAACCCTTTATGACCTAAAGGAAGCTAAGGTGGATATAGTTACCATTGGGCAATACTTACAACCTTCTAAAAAGCACTTGCCTGTAAAACAGTTCATTACTCCTGATCAGTTCCAAAAATACAAGAAAATAGGAGATGAACTTGGTTTTAGGCATTTTGAAAGTAGTGCCTTAGTACGTTCTTCCTATAAGGCTTACAAACACGTAGAATAGAAAATTCTTTTTTGTTTTCTAAATATCATCATTTTATTTTGTTTTTAAATTCAATAGGAGGCATTGTATGTGCCTCCTATATTTTTCTAATTCCTAAATACAGATTCTTGCCTATTAATTGACTCTTGATGGATTGCCTTGAAGAGTTTTTCAATAAATTCATCACTTAACCCCTTTTCCTTTCCTGTCTGAAGCATTCGCTCAAGAGCTTCATTCCAACGCTTATTCTGTAGGATAGCCACATTTACTTCTCGCTTAAGCTTCCCTATATGGTCAGAAGCTTCCATACGCTTTTTAAGAATATCAAGTAGTTGTTCATCTAAAATATCTATCTGAGCACGTAACTGTTGGAGCGTACTTTGAAAAGCCTCTTCATCTGTAGTTCTTCTTCGAATACGTAAGTCCTGCATAATCTGTACCAAACTCTCAGGAGTTACCTGCTGAGTAGCATCACTCCAAGCCTCATCAGGCGTAGAGTGAGTTTCTATCATTAGTCCATCAAAATTCAGGTTCAGAGCCGTCTGAGATACTTCAAAAATCAATTCACGCTTTCCTGTAATATGAGAAGGATCACAGATGATAGGAAGCTGAGGAAAACGACTCTGTAGCTCTATAACCAATTGCCATTCAGGAATATTTCTGTATTTTGTTTTTTCATAAGTAGAAAATCCCCTATGAATTACCCCTAGTTTCTTGATATTTGCACGCTGAAGGCGTTCCAAAGCACCTATCCATAAGGCTAAATCGGGGTTTACGGGATTCTTCACTAGGACTATTTTATCAGTACCTTGTAGAGCGTCTGCTATTTCTTGAATGATAAAAGGACTCACTGTAGATCGTGCGCCTATCCAAAGCATATCTACATTATGCTGTAGTGCTAGCTCTATATGGTCTTTGTTGGCTACCTCAGTAGCGATTTTCAATCCCGTTTCTTCCTTGACGCGCTCAAGCCACTTAAGTCCTAAAGCTCCCACTCCTTCAAACATTCCAGGGCGGGTACGTGGTTTCCAGATTCCTGCTCTATAGTAGGATACATCGGTATCCTTCAGGCTATGAGCTATGCTCAGGACTTGTTCTTGGGTCTCTGCACTACAAGGACCTGCGATAACTACAGGGTGTGTAAGCTGTAAGTCATCTAACCATTTTCTGTTCTCTTGGGTAATTTCCATTTCTATATTTTAAATTTATATTATTTTTGTTATTATTGCTGTATTACTACCTCCAAAGCCTGAAGCAGTCTTGAGCAGATAAGTGATAGGAAGCTCACAGGTTTGCTCAATAATATGCAATGGATAGGATACTCCTAAGTTAGAAAAACCCTCACTGCGTATGGCTTTTCCTTCTTTTGCCAATGCAATACTCAAAACTAATTCCAACAAACCCGAAGCAGCTAAGGTATGACCAAAATATCCCTTATAGCTATTCAAAGGTGTCTCTTGCAAGCCTGATCGAAAAAAGGCTATAGATTCCATTTCGTCATTATAAAGGGTTCCTGTTCCGTGAGCATTGATTAAGTCTATCTGCGAAGCCTCTAAAGAGGCTTGCCTTAAAGCATTCTGAATACTTAAAAATAAGCCTTCACCTGTACGAGAGGGACCTGATATATGATTCGCATCATTGATAGAACTACTGCTAAGAATCTCTCCTTGAGCTCCAAATTCTTCTTTGGTAAGAAATAGTGCAGCAGTGGCTTCACCAAGGGTAATTCCATCACGTTCTTTATCATATGGGCGGCAAGGCTTGGAACTCACCGCTTGAAAAGATTGAAATCCCGAAAGAACAAATTCTGAAACCTCATCGGCTGCTACCACAAGAGCATTATCATAGCTTCCCATTCTAATAAGCCTATCAGCTACTGAAACCGCCATTGCTCCGGATACACAAGCATTGGATACCACTATAGGTTCCGTTTTTATTCCTATGAAAGAAGCTATTTTTTTAGCTATTTTAGTAAGGTAGGGCAAAGTATCTCCATCTGAAGAAGTATTCAATTTTGATATATTCCCTTTGGTAGTAGCAAATACAAAAGCCGTTCGTTCTCTAGTAAATATCATAGGTACAAAAGGTAGCACCGCTAGAAGAGTTAGCCGCTCCAGCCAAGACAATTCCATTGAAGGGCTTACATAGGGAAAAGCATCTTCTATCATCTGAGAAGGTATTTTTCCTAAATATATATCCGAAAGACTCCCAAAATGAGGGTAAAACTGTATACCTACCTGTCCCTGTAAAAGAGCTTCTACATTTTCTTGTACTGTAATCCCTAAGGGAGTTACACAATTATAGGAATGAATATATGCCACCTTTTATTTTTTAGTTTTATGACCTATTTTTTTACCTGATACATACCATTCTTGAAAACTCAAGATACCTTCTCCTGCTATATCTATACTATCCATTTTCCATTGGAGTGCTATTGTATCTCCTTTTCGGAAAGGAATTTCATCATCATAGTAAATAATCCCGACAGTATCCTTTTCTTTAGAAACTAAGAAAAAGAAATAATCATAATCTGTAATATTTTCTAAAAAAACAACTGTATCCTTGTATATTTTTCCTATTTCAAGTACTTGATCTCTTCGTAAATCACTACTTCTATTGAATTTCCCTATATTTTCAAGAACTTCAGTTATTTTTCCATTGTCTATAATTATTTTCCATCGTATAACTACATATTGTCCCACTGAATAGTCCAAGTCCATATAGGTCATACTTTCAGCTTCTACAGGAAAACTTATTTCTTTTCCATTCTTTTCAACTGTTAAAGTAGTAGGAGTGATTTTTTTAATCAAAACAACATCATTGTAATAGTGATCAAGGCTTAGTTCTTTATCAGGTAACAATTGACTTCTGAAATTTTTTACCAAAAGAGTTGTATCTATAGAAGAATTTATTTGTTCTTCCATAACTACACTATTTGCATCTACACTATCCGTATTAGGAGTATTTTCTCTACAAGAGAGTAATAAAAGAGATAAAAGAATACTATACTTTTTCATATTTTCTTAGTTCTACATATTCTATAGAGGTGAGTTCTATATTTCGCTCTCTAAAGGCATTATAAATATTCTTGATAAGATCGGACTTGATGATATACATATTTTGTGGTTCAAAGGTTACCGCATTGATCTCATAGGTAGCATTGAGTTCATTGAGGGAGATATGATATATAAGGAGTTATCTTATCTGTTACGCCCTTGGTAGCTTGTGCAGCGGCGATAAGAGTCGCATCCACATCCTCCAAGCGGGCATCATAGCGTACTTTCACTTGGGTAGTTACCACCAGTCCATTAGTACGACCAATGGAAGAAAAATTCATCGTGGAAGAAGAAAGTATCATAGAATTAGGTACGGTAACCTCTTCATTATTAATAGTTTTTAGGCGAGTAACTAAGCTATCTTTATGAATAACCATCCCTATGTAATCCCCTACCTTGATCCAATCATTCTCCCGAAAGGCACGCATATAGGTAATGAATATCCCCGCCATTCCGTTAGATATAGTAGAGGAGGAACCCAGGGAAATAAGTAGCCCTAAGAAAATAGATACTCCCTGAAAAGCCGACGATCCTGACCCTGGTAGATAAGGGAAAATTACAATAAAAATAAAGCAAATAAATAATATCCTAAGAATATTATAGGTAGGCTTAGCAAATTCCTTATAAAATCCTTTTATTTTAAGAGCTCCTCGCTCTATTTCATAGAGAAAATAGCGCATTAGTTTCAGTACCATACGCCCAATAAGGATTATAATCCCTATGATGATTAAGTTAGGCAAGTAATCCACTATAGCTGTACCTATCTGACTAAGAGGATCTAAAATAAGCTTTAATAGTCTTTCTGCCCATAGTTGGGTAGAAGGAAAAAGTTTTAACCCAACAGGAATACTTACAAAAATAACAATAAAAAAGACAATTAACTTCAATAAGAACAATACTTTAGTAAGGATATAATTCATATTTTCCTTATTGAGTATTTGATAGTTCTTAATTTTTATTCCTTTTTCAAAGAAAGAGTGCCTAAGAAGAAGCTGTTGAATTTTTCTAAAGAGAAGATTTAATAAGTAAAAGAATGTAGCTATAGCGAGTATCAATAGTGTCAGCTCACCAATTCGCATAATACGCTTCTGCATACTGTGCTCTTCTCTATACTGGGTTACTGCTCTGAGAATATCATTTTGTAATGACTTAGCCAATTCTATTTGGGGGAGATGTGCTATTATAGCATCTTCTTCACTTACAGCCTGTACCCACTCTCCTTGATAAGTTATCATCAGTAGGTTATTGTTTGAGTCTATCTTAAGTGAATCTTTTCTGAAAATAGGAAGTTCCACGAGTTTGCGAAGTTTCTTTTCAGTATACTCGGCACGTTCTAAGGGAGAATAAAGCCCCAAAGTTGTATAAATTGTATCATTCTCCAAGCGTATAGGTGCTCCATTGGCTTTGGAATAAATACGCTTGATTTCTTCTTGTCGTTGTGCTTTATAGAGTGAATCCTTTTCCGTTTCTATATGGCGTGTATCCAAAAGTAATAAGGATTGTAGCTCTTGACTTAATACATTTACTTTCAAGGAATCCTGACTACGCTGTATTTTTAATTCCTTGACCTGGCGTTGTAACTCCTGTAAGAGACTATCCTGCTGCCCATATACAGAGAATGATAGGCTTGCCAAAAGAAGCAAAAGACGTATTTTCATTCTTGAAGTAATTTTAAGGAGCAAAAATACAAAATAAATAATTAAAAATGAAGATTAATTAGTATTTTTAAAATAATATTCCTAAAAAGAAGAAAAATATTTTGTGTGAAGATAAAAAAATTGCCTCTTATGAGGCAATTCCTTTTTTTAACCAATAAATTCCAATATTATGAAACAGCGCAAAGGTACGATTTTATTTCTAATAAATAGAATTTTTAACTAAACTTTAATCTGTTAATTACAGTTTTCTGAAATAGTGGTTTGGCTATCTTTAGCAAAATTACTACTCAAAGTTAAGAGGTTACGCTGATTGTTACTTGCTTTCACACAAAGTAAGTCTGGATTCCCTGTAATATTTAGTTTGTTCACTAATCGTGTAGCTCCTGATATATCTAACTGATTAAGCCTATTATTACTTAGATTAAGATTAGCAAGCGTGGTTACCCTTATGGTAGCTGTACGGATTTTATTTCCTGAAAAGTTTGCTTCATTAAGTGATATAAGGTTATCTATTCCATCTAAGGAAGTAATATCTTTGTTAGCAGCATTCAATACAATAATACCAGTTACCTCATTAGTATCTAGAACTCCATTTCTGTTGGTATCATACCCATTATCCAGTAAGTACTGACGAAGAGTATAACTAGGCTCATTAGTATTATTGTTATTATTAAGAACGGCTTGATTTCTTTTGGTGTAATGAATATTCTCCACTGTATTATTTACAGAAGTTTTATCACAAGCTATACACAATAAAGTAAGTGTACTTAAGAGTATTTTTTTCATTATTTACAATTTACTGATTCAAGTGGCAAAGAAACATCTTTTTTTTGAAAAAATCTTTTTTTTAACACTTAATCTTTTGTTAAACTTATGTAATTATTCTTTTAATTACGTTTTTAGCATAGAATTTGTAATATCCATATAGCTTGTTGATAATTCTCTAAATGATTCATTTTCAATTATTGCTTATAAGCTACTTTTTGTTGATAATTTACCTATAAAAATTAATAGAAAACTTGCCTTTTTAGAAAACTTGTATATACAAGACCTTGATGAAATAAAACAAATTTATTTTTAATTTTTTATCAACCTTTTCAGAAGCTTTTTTGTAGATTTGTAAGCATATTTTTTATTTATAAAATTATCAAACATCACTTGTATAAAACAGTGAATAACTTATATGATATTCTATAAATCAGTAACTTACTATATACAATATTCGTGAATAACTCGTGATAAAATACTAAACTAATTACTTACTCATTTTTTCATTATTTTTTTCATCTATATTCACACCTTATCATCAATATCATTTTTTTATTTTAAAAAGAAATTATTTTATATTTATAGAAGATATTTCGTTTGAAAATAATTTTTTAAATCAAAAAATGAAATCTTTGTATATTTGCACTCTCTATATACACTTACGAAATAATATTTGTCGAACAGACCATTTAACTTATGACAAAAAAGAAAATTAAACAGAAAAAGAAAAGAAATAAGGATTACAGCAAGGATATCCTTGTAATTCTTCAAAAGAATAGTGGAAAAAGTTTTTCTTGGAAGCAAATCGCTGAGAAACTCAAGGCTACTTCTACTGAGATGCGGAACGATTTGATTATTTCTTTGGCTAAATTAGTCAAACAATCTCATATCAGTGAAATTACTCAAGGTCAGTATCAGGCTTTAGAAGCTACTTATTACCATAGGGGAGTGGTGGATATGGCTTCCAATGGGAATGCTTATGTGATTTGTGAAGATTTGGAGCAAGATGTTTTTGTGCCTAATAACTTACTTAACAAAGCACTGCACGGTGATGTGGTAGAAGTATATGTATTTCCCCGCCGTAGGGAAAAGCTAGAAGGAGAGATTACCCAGATTATAGAACGAAAGCGAACTACCTTTGTAGGAATCGTTCAGATGCAGAAAAATTTCGCTTTTGTGATACCTACTGACCGTAGAATGTATACGGATATTTTCGTTCCAAAAAACGACTGTAATGGAGCTGAGGACGGAGATAAAGTTTTGGTACGAATTACTCAATGGACATCCCGTGCCAATTCTCCTTATGGGGTAGTAGAGAAAGTTCTTGGAAAACCTGGTGAACATCATACTGAAATACACGCTATTTTAGCTGAATATGGATTGCCTCACGAATTTCCAGCAGAGGTAGAGGCGTATGCTCAGAGCTTAGATACTTCTATCAAAGAGGAAGAGATTGCCAAGCGTAGAGATATGCGTGGAGTGCTTACTTTTACCATAGATCCACGTGATGCTAAGGATTTTGACGATGCACTTTCTTTCCAAGTACTTGAGAATGGAAACTTTGAGATAGGGGTACACATAGCTGATGTCTCTCACTATGTACAGCCCAATACGATTTTGGATGATGAGGCTTATCAGCGAGCCACTTCGGTATATTTGGTAGATAGGGTAGTGCCTATGCTCCCTGAAGTATTGTCCAACTTTGCTTGTTCATTGCGCCCTGAAGAGGAAAAATATACTTTCTCGGCTATCTTTGAACTCTCTCCGAAGGCAGAAATTCGTAATACTTGGCTGGGACGTACGGTGATTCGCTCCGATGCACGTTTTGCTTATGAGGAAGCACAGGCGGTTATTGAAGCTTTTGCCACTCCTCATACAGAACCAACAGATTTTGTGATGCCTCAAGAGATTTCTATTCGTCCTGAAGGAAGCTATACTGTTTCTAAAGAGATAGTAGAAGCTATTCTTTCGCTCAATGCCTTGGCGCAAATTCTTCGTGAGAAACGTATGCAATCGGGGGCTATTTCTTTTGATAAACTGGAAGTAAAATTCCTCTTAGATGAGAATAACAATCCCTTGGGAGTATATACTAAGGAGAGTAAGGAAGCTAACAAACTTATTGAGGAGTTTATGCTATTGGCTAACCGAAAAGTAGCCGAATATGCCTCTAAGCTCCAAAAAACATTTGTTTATCGTATTCACGATGTCCCCGATGAGGAAAAACTCCTACAGATGCAGGGGGTTATCTCTCGCTTTGGTTACCGCCTGAACCTCAAGGATAAGAAGAATATTTCCCACTCTATCAATCACTTGTTAGAAGAAGTACACGGCAAGAAGGAACAGAATTTGGTAGATACTTTGGCGATCCGCTCTATGAGCAAGGCAGCGTATTCTACTCATAATATTGGGCATTATGGTTTGGCTTTTGACGATTATACTCACTTTACTTCGCCTATTCGCCGCTATCCGGATGTGATGGTACATCGCTTGCTACAGCGATATTTAGATAAAGAAGCCTCCGCAAATGAGGCTGAGTACGAAGAGAAATGTAAGCATTCGTCTCAGATGGAGAACTTGGCTACTTCTGCTGAGAGGGATTCTATTAAGTATATGCAAATCAAGTATATGGAGGAGCATAAGGATCAGGAGTTCTTAGGAGTGATTTCAGGAGTTACTGAGTTTGGCATCTATGTGGAAATTATAGAAAATAAGTGTGAGGGGATGATACGTGCTCGTGATATTAAGGACGATTACTATGTATTTGATGAAAAAGCTTATGCACTGATAGGGGAGGTGAGTAAGAAGCGCTATACCTTGGGAGATGAAGTATGGATACGTGTAAAGAATACTGACCTTATCAAGCGACACTTGGATTTTGAGTTAGTAAAATAATTTTCTATTCTTAAGAAATCGAAAGAGGCTATCCGAAAAGGACAGCCTCTTTTTGAGTACTTTATGGTTATTTTATTCTATGGAAATTGTATATTTAGGATCAATATTGGTACGCTCATCAAATACGAAATCTATATAACCAGCATCATCTTTTTTACCACTAATTTCTTGTTTGAGGCGTCCTACCTCTTGCATTTGTTTGTCAAATGCTTTTACAGTTACGGTGCCCGCAAAATCTTCTTCAAAGATGAAATATACAGAGATTTTGTTATCATTTCCAGACAAACTTTCTATTTTGTGTCCTCCCAGTTTAATTCCTTTTTTGCTAAGATCTTCAGAGAGTTTTATAAAGGAGTTTCCTGCTTTATCCAATCCTTCACCTACACCATCAGCAAACCCTCTGGTACTTCCTCCAAGAATTTCTCCTGCTTTGGTAGCTGTCTTATTAGCTACTTCTTCAGTAGTATTGGCAATAGTACTTCCCAGATTACACGCTGAAAGAATAAGCGCACTTACTGCTAAAATAACTTTTTTCATAATACTTCTTTTAAATTGGTGCAAATATACGAAAATTATTGATTAATAATTTATTTTTTAGTATTGATTTTTCTTATCAGATTATTCATACATATCATTTATATCTATTGTAAAAAATATATATTTTTTTGAAAAAATATTTGTATATTCGTAGCTGTAAAAATTATAAATTTTTTGATGTATGGAATGTAATTATTTCTTATTTTTTTCTCTATTTTTAGGCGCTTCTTTGATGGCACAACAGAAAGATTCGCTTTCTCAAAAGCAAAAAGCACCTGATACAGAAGAGAATCGTAATGTAATGCTAAATGCATCTTCTAATACGGGTCCTCGGGAAGTGAATATAGGGCTTCCCTCTTCGGTAGGAGGTATTACAGTTTTGGAGAATGACTTACCTGTGGTGTATCATTTCTGGCCTGAGCTTCCCAGTCGTACGTGGCGACCTTCACAGAGCTTGGATATGGCTGGACTTGTGTCGGTAAGCGAATCCACAGTTACTCTCGGGGATTTTGGTTATGCGGTGAGTTCTTATACCAAAACAGGTAGCGATAGAACACAGCTAGTAGGAACTATCAAAGGCAATCATCACGGCTATTATTTAGGTGATGTGAACTTAAGCGGACGTTTTGGAAATAGTAATTGGCATTATGCTTTAGGTGCTTTGGTTACAGGAGATCCAGGGGAAGCCAAGCACAAAGGAAGTAGACTTATTGATGATACTCAATTATTCAGAGGCGTAATGACCTACCGATTTGATGAGAAAAACGAGATTAACCTTGGTTATAAGTATGCTCATTCGAAGATTATAGGTCATTACGCCCCTTTTGTATATCATACCGATGGAAAGGTAACGGAATACAAAGGCATAGGGATAGGTACAGACTCTTATATGCTTAGTGATGGATATGTTATTTTTAAAAATATACTTACAGGAGAGCCTTACAGGGCTAATTTTGAAGGTAGTGATTCACCACTTTGGTCTTTTTCTCATACTTTTGACTTATGGGGTAAGCACGATATGGGTAAGGATTGGCTCTTGAAGCATTCTACTCGTATTCGCTATGCGGAATCTTCTGCGCCTATTCCGCTTTTGGCAGGGACTGTAGTTAGAGGGACTGATAGCTATACTTATCAGGATGGTACTCCTTATATAGGCGAATATGTACAGCGTATGTTGGCTATTTTTTCTCCAAAAACTCCTACTACTACTTGGATGACACGCTTATGGGCAGAGAAGAAAACAGCTACTCATCAATGGCGTTTTGGAGTATTGGGACAGTATTATAGAGAAGATCATTATCACCAAGATCGTACTTTTCTTTTTCATTCTGTAGAGAAGCAACCTCGTATGCTTTACAAAAATGGAACTACAGATCCTTTCTTTGATTACAATGTAGGAGGGGAGTATCACGATGGTTATGAAACTAAGATTACTGCTTATGCCTCTGATAGCTGGGCGGTAACTCCTTGGCTTGATTTGTCCTATGGAGCTAATTTTAGATATCAGAAAATGGAGGGTGACTATAGCTTGCAACCTCGTGTAGCTACCAATACGGTACTTCATCAGCCTTTCACTACTTTTAATCACGATTGGTATCATCTCAATGGAGACCTAAGAACAGTAATAAAACTTACACCAAAATTTGGCTTGCTGGGTAACTTCACTTATCAGGAGAAGCACGGATACTTGGAAGATTATTCAGGTGCTTATACACCTGATTTTGCTAAAACCAAAACACCTTTCTTGTCTGGAGGTATTTATTATAATAATAATTGGCTGAGCTTAGTTTCTCAGGTATCTACCCTTACACGTAATAATTATCAGACACGCTTGAGTATTTCTGATAGGCATAGTAACCAGAATAGGGTAGTTTCTGTTCATTACGATATTAAGACCATAGGATGGACTACCGATATGGTATTAAAACCTTTCAATAATTTTCAATTACACTATCTCATTACATTGCAGAATCCAGAATATAATAACTATAGTTGGGTGAATCCGTTCAACTCACAGCCTATTAGTTATGATGGCAACGTAGTGAATGGAATCTCTAAAGTACTGATGGAAATAGATCCTAGTTATAGTATTAATAAATTTCGTTTTGGGTTGAATTTTCGTTATTTTAGTAAGCAATATGTGAGCCTTACAAATCAATTTTTCATAGAACCTCGTTGGGAATCTTTCTTTTCTTCTTCATATGATATCAATAAACATTTTAACTTAGGATTTAATGTAGTGAATATTTTCAACCAGACGGGAGCTTCTACAAGTATAGCTAATTCGGAGGTGCCTTATGCTAATATACAAGATGCAGAAGGTACTTTAGTTACAGGTTCTTATATACGTCCGCTTACTTTTGAGTTTCAGTTGAATTTTAAATTCTAATTTTCTATAAATATAAGGAATATATTTTTACATTATTATTTTACTACTTACAGTGTAATAGTACAAAATGATATACAAGACATAAAAGTAATTAATATTTTAGTCTAAAACAGCAAAACTATTTTTAGTTTCCTGTTTTTTTACTAAATTTATATAGAATACAAATTGTTCCACGTGGAACAATTTAAAAAAATAATATTATATGTTCCACGTGGAACATATAATATTATTAAAACTTTTTAGATATATCATTTTTTTGTACTTTTG
Source organism: uncultured Capnocytophaga sp. (assembly GCF_963525585.1). NCBI lineage: Bacteria > Pseudomonadati > Bacteroidota > Flavobacteriia > Flavobacteriales > Flavobacteriaceae > Capnocytophaga > uncultured Capnocytophaga sp. The sequence continues at coordinate 101,789 of NZ_CAURLX010000001.1, forward strand.
CATTTTATTTTTATTATATGAATCCTCCTATTACAGATAATTTAGTTTTGGGTAGACAATTGCGCTGTCCTCATGGTTTGCTTGCTACAGAGATAGGTGATTATATTTTTGCTTCTAATCGTAATATGATAGAAACAACTATAGATTATTTTTCCTTACAAGGAGGAGAATCTTTACTAGAAATAGGTTTTGGAAATGGAAAACATTTGTCTTATCTTTTTTCTAAAGCTAAGGGAATTTATTATACAGGAATAGAGCATTCCCTTCCAATGATACAACAAGCTAGAATAAATAATCAAAAACTCGAAGAAGAGGGAAGTGTAGTTTTCTTGCAAGGAATAGGAGAGGAGTTGCCCACTTTTGCTACTTCTTTTTCTGTTTGTTTTTCAGTGAATACTTATTATTTTATTACAGATTTTGAGAAATATTTCAAGCAGATTTATAATTTACTTATTGATAAGGGAAAATTGGTATTAGGTTATATAGATAAAGAATTTGGAGAACAAATGCCCTTTACTAAAGAGGTTTTTACTTTTTATTCAAATTCTCGACTTAAAGAATTATTTCTTTCTATAGGTTTTTCTTCTTTTGAGATTTTTTCTTTTACAGAGGAAATTTTTTCTAAAAATGGAAAAGTTGTTACAAGACCTTTTTACGTAGCTGTAATTAATAAATAAGTGATGTTCCACGTGGAACAATTGATTAAAAATATAAAAAATGATTTTAAAATAGCATTTTTAAATCATTTTTGTGTATAATATATATTCATATTAAAAAATAAAAATAATTGAAATTTGATAGGTTTCTGAAAGCTGTTTTTTAAAGTTTTAATTACTTAAGTGAACTTTTATATTTCTATCATTAAAAAATAATTGTTATGCCTACTATTTTATGTTTGGAGACTTCAGGAAAGAATTGTTCTGTAGCTCTCTTTGAAGATATGACTCAAATAAGTTTGATAGAAGAACAAACAGAACATTTTTCGCATTCAGAGAATTTGCATATTTTTATTGAGAGAATTCTTGAGCAAACAGCTATTTCTCGGATAGATGCAGTAGCTATTAGTGCTGGACCTGGTTCTTATACAGGCTTACGGATAGGGACTGCTACTGCTAAGGGCTTGTGTTATGCTTGGAATATTCCCTTGATAGCTATTTCTACTTTACGTATATTAGCGGAGAAAGCTATGGCTTGTTCAGCGGATTTTTCTTATTGTATTCCTATGATAGATGCTCGTAGGATGGAAGTATTTACTACTGTATATGATGCTACTATGCAATCTGTAGAAGAGGAGCGAGCAGAAATCCTTACCGAAGCATCATTCTATAATTACCTTGAGAAAGGAAAAATAGTATTCTTAGGAGATGGAAGTGATAAGTTTCAAGAAATTTGTAATCATCCAAATGCTCATTTCATAACAAAGCAGTTTCCTTCTGCTAAGGATATGGGTGGTTTAGCATTTATCAAGTATAAAGAGGAAAATTTTGAAAATCTTGCTTACTTTGAACCTTTTTATTTGAAAGAGTTTTATTTTGCTAAATAATTGTTCCACGTGGAACATAATGATATTTCAAAAATATTAAAATTAATTTTAAATACTAAAATTTCAATAATTTACGTAGTAAATATATATTTATATCAATAATTAAAAATAATTGAAATTTGATAGGTTTCTGAAAGCTATTTTTTTAGCTATTTAAAAAATAATTGGTAAATATGACTCTTATAGAAAATTTGAAATCTAAAAATATAACACTCACTCATAATGGAGAAAAAGTTTCCCTTGAGGATATTAATGAGGTGATACCTTTTGATTTTGTAGATAAAGAAAATCTTATAAATTTTTATATTTCTTATAATGGAGGTGTTTTTGAAGAGAAAATCTTTTTTCCTTATGAATTTAAAAATAATAAGTATAATCTTATTATAGAAGGTTTTTACAAATTTTCTTTGGTAGATTCTAAAAAAATACTTTCAGATTCTATTGAGAAAATAATTCTTATACGTTCGGGCTATTCAGAAGAGTTTGATGATTTTATGGATTTTCATTTTCCTTTTGCTTATGGAGCAGGAGGGGATTTCTGGATAGATATACAAACGGGAGAAGTAAAGTTTTCCGATTATGAATTAGAAGGCTATAATGTGGAAGCAATTATAACAGTAGCTTATTCTTTTTCGGATTTTTGTATGAAATTATTCAAAAAATAATGTTCCACGTGGAACAAATAGTATTTCAAAAGTTAAAAAATTATTTTAAGTATGTATTTTTCAATGATTTTAACCTATAATGAATATTCATATTAAAATGAAAAAATAATTGAAATTTGATAGGTTTCTGAAAGCTGTTTTTTTAGAAGAAAAGGATATATTTTGTAAAAATGTAGAAATATAAAATTAAAGTTCCACGTGGAACATTTTTTTGAAATGAAAGTAAAAGATTATAGTGTAAGTGGAGAGGACTTTTCTTTGGTATATGATGATATATATAAACTATATCGAACCACTCCTGTACCTGAAAATTTAGAAAAGTATTACCAAAGTAAAGCATATATTTCCCATACTGATGGAAATAAAGGACTCTTCGAACGGCTCTATCAATTAGTAAAAAAATATACACTTCAGCAGAAAATAAAGTTGATAGAAAAATATGTATCTAAAGGAAAACTCTTGGATATAGGAGCGGGTACGGGAGATTTCTTGCGTGTAGCTCAGGAAAGAGGCTGGCAAGTGAGTGGAATAGAACCCGAAGCAAAAGCTCGTCATAGGGCAGGAGAGAAGGGTATTTTCCTTGAGGAAAAACAAGAAAATATTTCGACTACTTTTGAGGTTATTACCCTTTGGCACGTATTAGAACATATTCCTCACTTACAGGAACAGATTCATTTCTTGAAAAATCACTTGAGTAAAGAAGGGTTACTTCTGATAGCTGTTCCTAATTATAAAAGTAAGGATGCACAACTCTATAAAGAATATTGGGCAGCTTGGGATGTACCTCGTCATCTTTGGCACTTCTCTCAAGAGAGTATTCGCCTCCTCTTTCAGCAACAAGGATTTGAGCTTATAGGTGTGAAACCTATGTATTTTGATGCTTTTTACGTAAGTTTGCTTTCAGAAAAGTATAAGTCAGAAAAAATGAATTTTCTCAAAGGATGTTATAATGGCTTGTGTTCTAATATTTCTGCTTTCTCTACAGGAGAATATTCTTCTCTTATTTACTTGTTAAAAATAAAAGAATAAACAATTAAAAACTTATTTTTATTAGTTTAAAAAGGAGTGAAAAGTTAAACAATTATTGAATTTCTATTTATTTTGTTAAAAATAAAGGAGATTACTATTTTCTTTCGTACATTTGTACCAAGTTTTGATAAAGTATATGTTATGAATAAAGTTATCCTAAGTATCAGCCTTTTACTAAGTCTTGCCTCTTGCCAAGAAGCGCAAAAAATTGCTTTTGTAGATAATAGTAAGCTTTTAGATGATTACCAAGAAAAGAAAGATTTGGAAACAATGCTAAAAGCAAAAATTGATAAATATCAGCATAAGCGTGATAGTATTTCACAGGCTTTTCAGATAAAAGCACAGGCTTTTGAAGCACAAGCAAAAAGCCTAGCCCCTGCTGTTGCAGAACAGCGATTCAAAGAACTATCTCAGGAAAGCCAAATGCTTCAGCAACAGTTAATGGCTGAAGAACACGCTATTCAGGAAGAAAGCCGTACCAAAATGGATACCTTACTTAAGAAAGTAAAGAACTTCATCAAAGAATATGGTAAAAAGAATGATTATGACTTCATTCTAGGAGCTAATGATGGAGGAAGCGTTCATTATGGTAAGGAAAGCAAAGATATCACTGCTGAAGTAGTAAGAGCATTGAATGAAAAAAAATAATTTTTCACGATAATTTACTTTTTTGATTGGTTTTTAAAGAAAATGCTCCACGTGGAACATTTTCTTTTTTTATGCCATAAAGAAGAAAAACTCTAAAAAAGAGCTTTTACTGAATGAAGAAAATTAGGAAAAATACCACTCAAAGCTAAGAAAATTCCAAAGCCTACTAGGAAAAGGTTAATCCCTTGCTTAATCTTGTGGATATTAGTAGGAGTAAGCTTATGGCGAAGTCGCTTAGCGATAAGAATCTTGATGATATCCACTATCAGGTAAGTGCTAAGAATAGTACCTAAGAAAATAAGTACTTCTGTAGGGGTAATGCCCTCTCGGGAAGAGAAAGCAGCAATAGTTGCTAGCCAATATGCAAACACACCTACATTGATGATATTCAGAAGAAATCCTTTGTAGAAAAGCGTAAAGTAGTTCTTGTCTTCTAGAGTAGTAATATGCATCTGGGGAGGATGCTTACGGAAATCTTTGCGTTCCTTCAGGTAGGAAAATAGTCCATAAATGATGATTAAAAGCCCTCCATAGAGGAATAAATTAGGATTATTTTCTATATAAGCAGAGAGTTGGGAAGTACCCCAATAAGCTAAAAGAATAAAAAATATATCGCCTGAGATAGCTCCTAAGTCAAAAGCCAAAGCAGAACGAATACCCTTGGTGATGCTCGTTTCTATCAGGATAAAGAATACCGGTCCTATGGTGAAAGCAAGCATTATTCCCAATGAAATGGCTACAAAAATACCTTCTATCATCTTATAAATAAAAAGCAAATATACAGAAAAAATGGTAATTATAAAAGAAAAATTTTTACAAAAAAAATAAACCCTAAAATATATTTTAGAGTTTATTTCCAATTGATTTTTATGAATAATAACGAAATGCTCAGTAGGTTACCAAATCTTGATATATTTTTTTTCAGTGATGCTATCAGCCTGTTTTATATCATTTACATAAGCCTCTTTTAGCTGATAATAGATACCACATCTTTCAGTCATTCCATAATTACCTAATACATCTATCTTATAAGTTTTGGTTCTGTTCTTAAGATAAAAGGTTTCTTTCTGCCCTGTGAAAAGCTTAGTTAGGTCAGGAATATTATATAACATATGTATAGCATCTCTGTCTCTAATAAGTGAATAATGGGAAGAAAAATTTATAGATTTATTACGATTTTTCTTATCTACTTCTACTCCATTTACCTTTCTGAAAAAGTAGATAGAATCTTGGTCTATTTGCCTATTTTTCATAAAATAAGGATACTCAGGAGCATTTCTTGGGACTATAACATACAGATTATAGGGAAAAATACATTCTTGTTGGTTATCTTCTGCTCCTTTATTTTCTTCTTCTTTTTTACAATAGGTAAAGAGGAAGGAAGCACACAGTATAAATAACATTTTTTTCATATAAAATATATTGGTTTTATCTTTTGCAAAAATATAAATAATATTTTATAAAAACAAATTTTTTTTGTAAAATAATAAAAATATACGAATAATTGTTCAATAAATATATTTTTTTACTGAATAATTATTATTTTATAACGAATCTATATTATATGTAAATCATTGATAATAAATAAATTGCTTGCTTATCACAATAAGCAAGCAATGTTATATATTTTAGTAATGTTTTTAGTTTTTAACTATTTTTTTCTCTGTCGGAGAGCCTCAAAAACTAAGATACCCGCACTTACCGATACATTCATTGAATCAATTTTTCCATTCATAGGAATAATGATATTCTGAGAGGAAGCCTCTAGCCAATCTTTGGAAAGTCCCTCATCCTCAGTACCTACTACAATAGCTGTAGGATTCTGGTACGAGACGCTATCATAGGGAACTGAGGCAGAGAGAGCTGCACAATAGATAGTGAATGACTTCTCACACAAGAAATGGAGTATTTCCTTCGTACTTCCTACAGCAATAGGAGTGGTGAATACTGTTCCTATACTAGCGCGGATAATATTGGGGTTATATAGGTCTGTTTTAGGGTTTGCTATACATACACCATCAATACCAGCTGCATCGGCAGTTCTTAAGAGAGCTCCTATATTTCCTGGTTTTTCAGGTGCTTCAGCTACCAGTAGTAGGGGAGAGGGCTTCTGTATAGAAAGGTCTTGAATCTTATGTGTTTTGCTTTCAGCCAATGCAAGAACTCCTTCAGTGGAAGAACGGTAAGAGAGTTTTTCATATACCTGTGAGGAGATTTCAGTAATGGGATACCCCTTGAAAGAGGCTTCTACTTCTTCCAAAGGACAGATAGAGGGTGTAAAGAAAATTTGCTTTATTCGATAATGAGCTCCTATGGCAAGTGTAATCTCCCGCTTTCCTTCTATGAGAAATTCATTATGAAGCTTTCGCTCTTTGGACTTCTGTGTAAGGGCAAAAAGATACTTCACCAGAGGGTTCTGTGTACTGCTAATCTGATTCATTAGGTAGGTTATAAAGCAATGTTATCAATAAGCCGAACTCCCTCCACATATACCGTAATGAAAGCTCGGTAGGACTCACTAGATTTTTTTTCCTTTACTTCCTTAAGGGTATCAGCTTTTGTAATAGTAAAATATTCCAAATCAAAACCTTCCTTCTGTGAGAACTGCTCTTTCACGAAGGCTTCTACTTCAGCTACTGAAGCTGTAGTGAATAGTTTTTGAGCTTCTTGTAGTACAGAATAAATGAAAGCTGCCTGCTTACGACCCTCAGGGGAAAGCCTTTCATTACGAGAACTCATTGCCAGCCCACTTTCTTCACGGATAATAGGGCAGGGGACAAGGGTTACAGGGAGCTTCCTTTGCTCAAGCATACTTTTGATAATAAGAATCTGTTGATAATCCTTTTCTCCAAAATAAGCACGAGTAGGTTTTACCAGTTCAAAGAGCTTTTCCACAATGGTAGCTACTCCTTGGAAATGTCCCTCACGGAATTTGCCCTCCATTACTTTATCTAACCCTCCAAAATCAAACGATATAGCTTTGGGAGTATTCTCGTACATTTCTGAGATTTCTGGAGCAAAAATAACCACTTTCTGTGATAAGCGTTCTATAGTTTTTATATCTCCAGAAAGGTTACGTGGATATTTTTCTAAATCTTCAGCATTATTGAACTGAGTAGGATTCACGAAGATACTCACCACGACAATATCATTTTCACTTAGAGCTTTTTGAATCAGTGATAGATGTCCTTCGTGTAAGGCACCCATTGTAGGAACCAGTCCTACAGCCTTTTTTTCTAGGTAAAAAGGAGCTAAAAACTGCTGCAAATCTAATTTTTTGTTAAATATTTTCATTGTTTTAAGAATTATAGAAATAAAAATTGAAAAATAAACGAATTATAATAATTTTTTTGTAACTTTGTCCCGAAGATAGTCCGAAAATTGGTATAATACGCTATGAAAGATAAAAAGATTCTTTATGTAACCTCTGAGGTATTACCTTACCAGCCTGAAACAGAAATTTCAAAATTGTCTTTTAACTTAGCTAGAGCCCTTAATACTACAGGGGGTCAGTTGCGTATTTTTACCCCACGTTACGGGGATATCAATGAGCGACGTCACCAGTTACACGAGGTGATTCGCCTTTCGGGAATGAACTTGGTCATCAATGATGTGGATATGCCCTTGATTATTAAGGTAGCTTCTATCCAGAAAGAACGTATGCAGGTCTATTTCATTGATAATGATGAATATTTTAAGCTCGAAAACTCCTTTGATAAGGGTGGAAAGCTTTATCCAGATAATGATGAACGTTGCATTTTCTTTGCCAAAGGTATACTTGAGACAGTTCGAAAGCTGAATTGGTCTCCGGACTTGATTCATATACAAGGCTGGTTAGGAAGCTTACTTCCTTTGTACTTACATACTTACTATAAGGAAGATCCTATTTTCTCTCATACCAAGGTGATTACTTCTTTCCTAAGAGAACCTTTTGAAGGTAATCTCAACGAAGCTCTTCTTAAGAAAATGGCTTTTGATGATATCACTGCAAAAATCGCACCAGAACTTAAAACTCCTAATAGTATTAGCCTTATCAAGATTGCTAGCCGTTACTCCGATGCCATCACTACAGTCAAAGGAGTACTTCCTACAGAACTCATCAGTTATATAGAATCCTTACAAAAACCCTTCCTAATGGAAGAGGAGGAAAGCCTTCAGAAAGCTTATCCTCCCTTTTATAAAGAAATTATTCATTAGTTTATTTTACTTCCAAATTAAAAGGAATTCTTGCCTGTAAGGAGCCTTGTACTTGCATAGGAGCTTTGATTCTCTGGAGTTGGTCATAAGTCTCTTTTCCAATCTCTTCTCTTAAGAGGGCTTGTAGCTCTGCTTTAGTAGAGGAATTCCATCGTGCCTTGAGATAGTCTTCTACTTCCATCTCAATGATAGGGTAGGAGAGCACTATATAATCCTTAGGAAGCTTGTTTTCTCCTGCAACATATTCAATAGTAGTATTAAGGTCTCCTATCTGGTCTATCAGTCCATTCTTAAGGGCATCAACCCCTGTCCATACCCGCCCTTGTGCAAGGGAATCTACTTGATTCCAAGTAAGCTTACGTCCATCGGCTACACGCTGTACGAATTTTTGATAGAAAAGCTCTATTCCTTCGGAAATGACTTCTTTGGTTTTCTCAGGTGTTTCTTCAAAGAAGCTATAGGTAAGGGCATTAGGATGGGTTTGTACTTGTTCTCCATTAATTCCCCATTTGTCGGCAAGAGCTTTGATATTTGGAATAAGCCCAAATACTCCAATGGAACCTGTAAGTGTTTCTTTGTCTGCGAAAATGCGTTTAGAATTACAGGCAATGTAATACCCTCCTGAGGCAGCTACATTTCCCATAGAGGTATATACGGGTTTTACCTTTTGGGTAAGCTCTATTTCCCTATGGATAAGCTCTGAGGCTAAGCCACTTCCACCGGGGGAATTCACCCTAAGTATAATAGCCTTTATGGATTTGTCTTCTTTGGCACTGCGTAAGGAAGCAATAATGGTTTCGTTACCCACCCTTCCTTTTTGGGACTTTCCGTCAATAATTTCCCCATCACAGAAGATAACCGCTATTTTATCATTTTTTATTCGTTTTAGAGCCTCTTTTTGGTGTTTTTCGGTAACTTCCTTGGTATATCTTTCAATGGGGACAAGGCGAATATCTTTCCATTCTTTGCTTCCTGTAGCTTTACAAAGGCTATTCTCGAACTCATCTCGGAAAGCAATTCTATCTACCAAATGATGTTTCAGGGCGTGTTCTGCAGTACGTCCCCAGAGGCTATCAGCAGCTTGATTAAGGCTTTCTCGAGAGAGGTTTCGGCTTTGGGTCACTTCAGAGAGGTAGCTTTCCCATAAGGATTGTAAGTAGGTACCGATTTGCTCACGATTAGCTTCACTCATTTTGTTCTCTAGGAAGGGTTCTACGGCACTTTTGTACTTTCCGTGGCGGAAAACTTCCATTTTCACACCGGTCTTGTCTTCAAAATCTTTTAGGTAGAGCACCTCAGCACTGAGTCCTTTTACTTCTACTGAGCCTAATGTTCCTACAAAAACAGAGTCGGCTACACTCTGTAGAAAATAATCATATTGAGAGGCACTTTCACTGAAAGCATAAACAAATTTTCCAGAGGTCTTGAAGTCTGCTACTGCCTTACGGATGTTTGCTAAGTGTGCCTTTCCTTGTACACCTTCCACTGAGCTGATAACAATTCCCTTAATGTGATCATCTGTTTTGGCATACTTAATGGCTCTAAGGATAGCAGGAAGGGTATTATCTTTGGCAACCTCAAAATTGAAGTCTTTAATCCGAATCGCTTCACTGAACTCATATACAGGTTCCTTAAAGTGGAGTTCCAGTACGGAGTTAGGCTTTACTTCTAGTTCTCCTTCTCCTTGTGATGACACTGAAGCAATAACTATAAAGGTCAAAAGCATCAGGCATAATGAGGCAAAGAGTCCTATAATGACAGCCAAGACCGTCTTGAGAAAATTTTTCATATGGTTAATTTAGAAATTACATAAAAGCAATAATCATATATCCTACTACAATAGCCACGATGGTAGCCACAAAACCGGGGATTTGGAAAGAGTGGTTCAGCACATATTTTCCAATGCGGGTGGTTCCTGTTCTGTCAAAATTGATTGCTGCTACGACTGTTGGGTAGTTCGGAATAAAGAAATATCCATTAACGGCAGGGAACATTGCAATAAGAGCCAAAGGAGAAATTCCTAAGAGCAATCCTAAGGGGTAGAGCATACGCACGGTAGCTGCTTGGCTGAATAGGAATATAGACATCACAAAAAGAGCCACCGCAAAAAGGAAAGGATAAGCAGTTACAATATCTGCTATATGTTTTTCAAAGAAATCCAAATTTCCTTTGAAATAGGTGTCTCCCATCCAAGCAATTCCAAAGATAGCAATTACCGCTTGCATTCCTGCGATGAATACAGAGCCTTTCACTGCTTTAGAAATGTCCGCTTTGGAGAAGATAAGCATCAGTCCGGCGGTCGACATCATTACGATTTCGATAATTTGGGTCATTTCCATCTGTACCATCTTATTATCTATCTTAAAGGTGGGACGTAATGCATCTATAGAGCCAAAGAGTACGATAGAGAGCACTCCTATGAGGAAGATAATTACGGAAATCTTAGCGCGTTTCTGTTGTTCAGGAGTAGGTGTTTCTTTTTCGTTTTTATCAGTCTTGATAAGCCCTTCCTGTACACGGCGGAGATATTCAGGGTCTTTTTCCAAAGGCATCCCAATAAAGCTCACTGCAATAGCCCCTACAATTACCCCAATAAGGGTAGCAGGAATACATACCATAAGAATATTGCCCAAGGTAATTCCTTTGCCCCCTAAGAGTTCTGCAGAGAGTAGGGCAGCAGTAGCCGCTGAGATAGGGCTAGCGGTAATAGCCTGTTGGGACGCAATCACTGAGATAGAGAGTGGACGCTCAGGGCGCACTTTGCTGTCGGTAGCAATTTCCGAGATGATAGGTAAGAGTGAATAAGCAATATGTCCTGTCCCAGAGAAAAGTGTAAAGAAATAACAAACCACAGGAGCAAGGAAAGTAATCATAGCAGGATTCTTACGTAGGATCTTCTCGGCTACCTTGACCAGATAATCCAGCCCGCCAGCGGCTTGTAGGGTGGCGGCAGCGGTGATTACTGCTACAATAATCAGCATTACATCAATGGGAGCCTTTCCTGGGGCAAGCCCAAAGCCAAAAACTAAAATACTCAAGCCCAACATCCCAAAGATACCAAGCCCAATACCTCCTACTCTTGCTCCTATAAAGATAGCAGCAAGAACAATTAATAGTTCAATATAAATCATAGCAAATAATTTAAGTTTTATTAACTAGTTTCGACCTACAAAGGTACGAATTTAATTATTAACAAAGACACTTTAATAAGATTTTTTTGGTAACAAGTACGTAAAAGACAACTTAGTCTTTTATTAAAATTAATTTTATATAATTTTAAAAATAAAATTTCATATTAATTTTTATATATTCTTATTTTTTTCTTGAGAATAAGATTTAACTTTGCAAAATTAACAATTTAAGATTTTTTCAGTTATGAGAAAAAAATTTTTAGCCTTTATGGCATTCGTAGGAATCACAACATTCGTGAGTTGTAATTCCCCTGCTGACGATGGGGTAGGACTACGCCCTATGAGCAATACCGAGGACACATTCTACTTTGATACAGGTAGCCACACCGTATCTATTGTACAATTGCAACAGAAAACTATTAACCTCGAAAGAATTTCCGAATGAAGGAATTGTCCTTAAGCTTCCACTAAAAGCTCGTGAGAATCCTATCGTGGATTATGTAGAAAAATTGGATGACGGTCAGCCTAAAAAAGCAAGAAAAGAGCGTAAGAAAGTTTCTGAAAACAAGCCTATTACACGTATGGAGACTCCCGAAGAACGTGCTGAACGTACCGTTCGTGTAACAAAGGAAATCAACCTCTATGCTAAGACTATTCTATTCGATGTGAATAAATCGGTTGTTAAAACACAAGCAGAATTCATTCTGGATAATATCGCTAAGATTATGAATGAAAATGATGACTTTAACTTCATCATAGAAGGACATACTGATAACACAGGGGTAGCCGAGCATAACTTACAACTTTCTCAAGAAAGAGCGGATGCTATTAAGGCTTACTTAATCCGAAAAGGAGTAAAATCAAAACGATTGGAGGCAAAAGGTTACGGGCAAACACGTCCTATTGAATCCAATGATACAGAGAGAGGTCGTGAGATTAATCGCCGTGTAGAGATTAATGTAGCTAAAGAAGAAACTAAGTAGCATTTCTCATAAATACTTTATTTTAGAATAGGTTATCTAGGAATAATTTCTTGGATAGCCTATTTTTGTTTTAGTAAAAAATTTAACATTAACCATTTGGTTAATAAAAATGTTTAACTTACCTTTGCCCCCGAAATAGAATGACAATGAGTAACACTAAAGACACATCCACTGAAGATCGCATCAAAGCTGCTGCCCGCAAAGTCTTTCACCAGAAGGGCTATGCAGGCACTCGCACCCGTGATATTGCTGAGGAAGCAGGTATCAATCACGCAATGCTCAACTATTATTTCCGCAGTAAAGAAAAGCTATTTGAAATCGTAATGATGGAAACAATGGGGCAATTCTTTAAAGGTGTAGGTGTTATCCTCAATGATGAAAACACCTCTTTAGAGGAGAAAATAGAGCGCGTAGTGGCTAACTATATCGATTTGCTCTTGGAAGAACCTGACCTGCCAACCTTTATACTCAACGAGGTGCGTACTAACCCCGAGCCTTTTGTTGCCAATACCCCTATCCTTCAAGCGTTAGAGCACTCAGTCTTAGCCCACCAATACGCCGAGGCAGTAGCGCAAGGACGAATCACCGAACCCAACCTTATGCACACCGTGCTCAACGTGATCAGTTTAGTGATATTCCCCTTCATCGCCCAGCCTATCTTTACCGCCCTGAGCAGAACCGACAAAGAAGCGTATAAATCCCTAATGCTCCAGCGAAAAACCCTTATTCCTCAATGGATTAAAGCGATATTGTTCCTCCCCTAACCCCTCCCAAGAAGGAGAATGGGGGTAAACAATATATTTTTTACCTATACCCTAACCAAATGGTTAAACACACTGTATAACGTAAACAACATCTATATATGAGATTTATAGCATTACTTTTACTCTTCCCCATAATAGGTATCGCACAAGAAACGATTACCTTGGAGGATTGTTATCACTTGGCGCGAGAGAATTATCCTACCGTCAAAAAGCTCGATTTGGTAGCCAAAACCGAAGACTATACCCTTGCCAATGCCAATCGTGCTTACCTCCCGCAGGTCTCTATCTTGGGGCAAGCCACTTACCAGTCTGAAGTAACCGACCTCTCCAAGTCTGTAGCGGGGGTACTTCCATTACCGCCCAATGTTTCTTTGCCTACCATCGACAAGGAGCAATACAAGGTGGTAGGCGAGGTAAGCCAACTGCTCTATGGAGGTGGTGCAATTCACAGTCAGAAGGCAGTCACCAAAGCCCAGAGTGCCGTACAAGCACAAGCTGTTGAAACGCAGTTATACACCCTGAAACAGCGCGTGAGCAACCTATATTTTGGGGTGCTCCTCATCGATGCTCAGTTATCGCAAAACCGCCTTAATATCGAAACGCTTGAGTCGCAACTCAAGAAGGCGGAAGTAGCCCTAAAAAACGGATCGACCCTCCCCAGCAATGTAGACGAGCTCAAAGCCGAAATCCTCCGCGTGACAATGCAAACCACCGAGTATCAAGCCTCTCAAGCTACCTACTTGCAAATGCTGTCCACCTTTATAGGAAAAGAGCTCACCAGTACTTCTAACCTTGTACAGCCTACGCCTCAATCGCAGTCTCAAAGCGTAAGTACCGATATTTTTCGCCCTGAGCTCAAAGGGTTTCAGCTACAGGAATCGTTGCTCAAAGCCCAAGAAAAACAGCTCAACAGTGAATATATGCCTAAGCTCAGTGCGTTTTTCCAAGGCGGTTACGGGCGTCCCACGCTCAATATACTCAACAACCAAGCGGATTTCTACTACATCACAGGGCTCCGCTTGCAGTGGAACTTAAGTCCGCTATACAACCTGTCGAGCAAGAGGCATATTTTGCGCCTCAATCGCGAAAGTATCGCAACCGACCGTCAAGCCTTCTTGCTCAACACAAAACTTGAACTTACCCAGCAGTCCGAGCAAATCAAAAAGCTACAAAAGCTGATAGAACAAGACGAAACATCGGTAACCCTGCGCCATTCCGTCGCCAAAGCAGCCGAAGTACAGTTGGACAATGGGGTCATCACCACCCACGAATACCTGCAGAAAGTCAATGCTTGGCATCTTGCACAACAAACGCTATCGCTTCACAAAATACAACTCTTGCAAGCTCAAGAGCAACAACAATTAATCATAGGAAAATGAAAAAGATAACACTCATCACCGCCCTTGCAGTCCTTATCGCCTGCAACAACAAACCTCAATTCGACGCTTCTGGCAACTTCATTGCCGACGAAGTAATTGTTTCCGCCCAGCAAACAGGGCAACTCATCGCCTACGAGGTAGAAGAAGGCAAGACCCTCACCGAAGGACAAAAGGTGGGGCAAATAAACGTCGAAGTCCTCAAGCTCCAAAAAGAGCAGGTCGAGGCTACCATTTCTTCCCTCAAAGAGAAGACCCTAAACCCTGCCGACCAGGTAGCACTCATTCATAGCCAATACGAGGTACAGAAAGCACAACTCGAACAGCAGGAGCGCGAGCTTATCCGTGTGCGACAACTCGTGGCGGGAGGCGCTGCTACCCAAAAGCAATTGGATGACCTCACCGCTTTAGTAGACCAGCTCCGCAAGCAACTTGCCGTTACTCAGAACCAACTCAAGGTGAGCCTGACCAATATCAACACCCAGAACCGCAATGTGCTCAGCCAAGAAGCTCCTTTGCAAAAGAATGCTCAGGCTGTTCAAGAGCAAATCAACCAAGGGGAAATCATCAACCCCATAGCGGGAACGGTGCTCGTCAATTATGCCCTAAAAGGGGAAATGCAGACGTTCGGAAAACCTCTGTACAAAATCGCTAATACCGATATCCTAACCCTAAAAGCCTACATCACTGGCGACCAGCTGACCCAAATCAAGTTAGGACAGCAAGTGACCATCCGCACCGATGCCGGAGAGGGAGCACAACGCACCTATCAAGGCGAAATCACCTATATAGCCAGCAAGGCCGAGTTTACTCCAAAAACGATTCAAACCAAATCTGAACGCGCCAACCTGGTCTATGCTATCAAGGTTAAAGTAAAAAATGATGGTTATTTAAAGATTGGAATGTATGGGGAAGTAGTGTTTTGAGTGAAGAGTGAAGAGTGAAGAGTGAAAAATGAAAAGTGAAGCCAGCGAATACAAGGAAATAAGCAAACAAATTCATATATTTGCATTTTATTAGAGTATCACTTTTTTAATATATGTTGTTATGAATAGTTTAGTGTCATACGATAATGCTGTTAAGACAATAAAGACCGCTATCTTACAAGGGCAATATGAAGCCGCAAAGGATGTAAACCGAGTACAACTTGTTTTGTATTTTGCTATTGGCAAATACCTATCACAGCACACCCGTAATCGCAGTTGGGGGGAGAGCGCCTTAGCGGCTATCAGTGAACAACTTCGCAAAGAACTTCCTGGACTTCGTGGTTTTTCAGAGACCCAAATGAAGGATATGAGGCGCTTTTATGAGGCGTGGGAAATACTTGATATTAATTCGACGGTCGCGACCGTCGAATTATTAACGACTGATAATGAAATAGATATATTTCACGCAATGCAAGTTAGTAATGTAGCAGAATTTCCTGTGGAAGACTTTTTTAAAGTGCCTTTTACTCATCACTCTATCATTATAAGTGGAACAAAAGATGTACAAGAACGCTACTATTATATCCATCGCATAGCAGAGGAACATCTGATGTAAATAAAATGATAGAAATTTTAAAAAAGAAAGGATAATTGTTTAAGGATTTTAACCCCTAAACAGCCTTTGTTATCTAAAAAATATCCTGATGAAAAAACGACTTTTATACCTAAGTATTGCGTTTTTATGTACCGCCATACTCGCACTCGTTATAGTAGCAATGCGCTTACTATATCCCGATTGTTGTGACTCAACCTTTGGAATAATCCTATCCAAAGTCGTTTTTATCATAACTTATATCATATTCCCGCTATTTTTCATCTATTTGATAATAGCCGAAATCAACCTTAATTTTATGTACCAACACAGCCTTAGAAAGAGGCAACATAAGCGCACAACTAGCTTCAACCTATCACTCATCACCTTAGCACTCGTGCTCCTGAGCCTTCTCGCCCGCCTCTTTCTCTAAGATTAATAACACATAAATCGAATTAGTAACAATTATAAAAAAAATATGATACGTAATTATTTTTACCTTGTAGTGGGAGTACTTTGCTTACTCTCTGCCGTTACTCACGAAATGAACGGCTTTGCAACCGTTTTCCCTACCTTGTCAAACACCAATATTGATGCTGAAAGTAGGGTAACATTCAATTATCTTTGGCATATCATAGCTACCGAAAACATAGTAATGGGTATTGCTTTAGTGTTAATGGCACTACGCAAAAACGACAACGCAGGCAAGTATATTGCTCAGTTTGTAATGGCTTTATTAGCAGTACGTTGGGCAAGTATTGCATTTAGTACCCTAACAAGCGATGGAGGTAACCTTACCAAAATACTTCCTGAAAGTGTTATAATGTGGCTACTTATATTCCTATTGTGGTTAGGAGCAAGAAAAAAAGAGGAAAAATAAAAAGAAAATCAGTGTCCGCTCGCTTTTGAAAAAAGGTTAATTACCACCACCCCAGCGATGATAAGCAGGGCACCTAGTACAAAAGGTAAGTCTATTTTACTTTTGAAAACAAGAATACTCACGATAGCGGTCAGTACAATCCCTACCCCCGACCAGATAGCGTAGGCTACCCCCAGCGGAATATTCCTGAGGGCTAAGGATAGAAAATAAAAACAGACACCGTATGACAACAATGACCCTACGGCAAACAACCACTTGGTAAACCCTTCCGATTTACCTAAAAGAGCAGTGGCTAAGACCTCTAAAACAATCGCTAAAGTAAGGTATAGGTAATGCATAAGTATAGTATCTAATTTCATGGCAAAAATATAACAATTTTACTGAAAATGAAATTGTCTTGATATAGAAAACGAAAAGTAACCTCATAATTAGTAAATATGTTTGATATAGAAGAATGTAGAATAACCGTTCTCACAGAGCGCACATACGAAGTAGCTTACTTGGGAGGGCGTATGTTGCTAAGATATGAAACACAGCCTCCACACGGAGATGAGATTTGCTCAGTATATTTCCCTGAGTCAAACAACGAATTACCCTATTGGTGCTACCTGAGAAATATTAAGCAAATAAGTGTTGATAAATCGACCAAAAGTTTCTTTATATCAATAGAAGCCGTGAAACCTCATCAATGGTCAGGTGTTGTAACCTTAATTATTGATCCTAAACATAGTAGATTTGCTTGTTTAGATGACTGGTATCTTTCTGTCAAAATAGAGGAAAACAAAATAAGTTATCGTAACGCTTATACAAAAAAAGAATGTATTTTAGATGATTTTCAACTGCTTAAATGGCAATCATTTTAAGAAAATAACATATCGACAAATCAAAAAATCAAAAAATGACAAACATAAGTATACATAACAAACACTTTGGCAAAGTAAGCGCTATCTTATTTTTACTCGCTTTTATTCTATTAGCTAATATAGGATATGCCCCTCAATATTTCAATAAGGCTTTTAAGTTAAGTAATACGATAGTGGTTGTGATAACAATACTATTCTTGCCAATATGTTATTTTACCTATAAAAAACGACTCATTTGGGGATATAGGAGTATTCTTTGGGGTATATTATTCAGTTTTTCCTCTATGTTATTTATGCACTTTGAAGATTCTTTACACGAAAAATACGAAAGAGGTGAAATATCTTTGTTAGATAAAAATGCCTCAATAAGTATAGGAGAGCCCATTTTGTTAGGGATTGTATTTATCTTTTTCCTAATCTATGGAGCTATATATGATATAATAATAGCAAAGAAAAACAAATAAAATAATTTTGCTGGTGCTTTTCTTGTAGCTCGTGCCTACCAAGAACAGAACTTGTAGCTCATAACCAAATTGGAAAATCAACAAATGACAAGTATAAATATCCATAACCTCAGCAAGTCCTACGGCGATACCCACGCCGTGCAACACCTTTCCTTAGAAGTTAAAAAGGGCGAACTTTTCGGGCTCATCGGTCCTGATGGGGCGGGCAAAACCACCGTCTTTCGTATGCTCACCACCCTCCTATTGCCTGATGAGGGCACTGCAAGCATCGAGGGCTGGGATATCGTCAAAGATTATAAGGAAATCCGCAAGCACGTGGGCTATATGCCTGGGCGCTTCTCTCTGTACCAAGATCTCACTGTCGAGGAGAACCTCACTTTCTTCGCCACCGTCTTTGGTACGACTATTTCTGAGAATTACGACCTTATCAAAGATATTTACGAGCAAATAAAGCCGTTTAGCAACCGTCGCGCGGGCAAGCTCTCAGGCGGAATGAAACAGAAGTTAGCTCTTTGTTGCGCCCTCATTCACAAGCCCCAAGTCCTTTTGTTAGACGAGCCCACCACGGGGGTAGATGTGGTTTCACGCAAAGAGTTCTGGGAAATGCTGAAGAAACTGAAGGAGCAAGGCATCAGCATACTCGTTTCCACCCCTTATATGGATGAAGCCAGCCTATGCGACCGCATAGCCTTAATACAATCAGGCAAGGTGCTTTCCACCAGCACCCCCGAGCAAATCATCGCCCAGTACCCTACGGCACTCTATGCTATCAAGGCACCCAATCTGTACGCACTGCTCCAGCACCTACGCGAGCATCCCCACATTGATAGCTTTTACCCCTTTGGCGAGTACCTACACATTACTCTCCAAGAAAACACCAACATTCCCATATTCGAGCAACAGCTGAAAACCACCTTCCCCCACCTCGATTGGCAGCCCATCACCCCCACCATCGAGGACAGTTTTATCCGCCTAATGGAGGAAAAAGAGAAGATATAAATTCTGAACCAAAACTTTAGCAAAGTTGAAATTAAAAAAGATAAACAATGAGCAAAATATGGAAAAATATTGTTGCTGAAACACAAGAAGAGGTAAAAGCAACCTTTAGTGAAGTATATGCTTCCTTAGATTTTGGAGCTTATATAGCCCCACAAGATTATTTTGTGTCTTATATTTTCGAGACAGAAGAAGCTTTAAATAAAGCAAAAGAGATAGGATTATTACAAAAAATAAGCAATTATCACAAACAATTACTACGCAATAAGGAATACCCGGAAGAAGGTATAAAAGACTGTACTTTCGCCTCTCAAGAAGATTGTGATAAAGAATATAACGGAAATTGGTATTATTATTACAAATAAAAAGCACTCCTTCAATCGCTATCAATCCCCTTTATAAGTTGTCCCCTTCGGGGGAACGGGAGCTAATTTGATAATTTTCACATTTGCTAATTTGCTAATTTAATAAGATGAACGCAATCCACTGTCATAACCTCACAAAGCAATTCGGCGATTTCAAAGCTGTGAACAATATTTCCCTTACCGTTGAAAAAGGCGAAATCTTCGGCTTCCTCGGTGCCAATGGTGCGGGGAAAACCACTGCTATACGCATCTTCTGCGGACTCTCCTACCCTACCTCGGGCGAGGCTACCGTAGCAGGCTTTGATGTCTACCGCGAGCAAGAGCAGATAAAAAAGCACATCGGTTATATGAGTCAGAAGTTTTCGTTGTATGACAACCTCACCGTGCAGGAAAACATCACCTTCTACGGAGGCGTCTATGGCTTGAGTCGCAAGGAAATCAAAACCCGCAGTACCAACCTTATCACCAAGCTCGGCTTGGAGGCAGAAGCCAACAAACTCGTAGGTTCGCTACCGCTGGGTTGGAAGCAGAAACTCGCTTTCTCGGTTTCTATCTTCCATCGTCCCGAAATCGTGTTCTTAGACGAGCCTACTGGTGGTGTAGACCCCATAACGCGCCGTCAGTTTTGGGATATGATATACGAAGCCTCGGCACAGGGCATCACTGTATTCGTTACCACCCACTATATGGATGAAGCCGAGTACTGCCACCGCATCAGCATAATGGTAGACGGCAAAGTGGAAGCAATGGATACGCCCAGCAACCTTAAAAACCAATTTCACACCGATTCAATGGACGAGGTGTTCTACCAACTCGCCCGTAAAGCAAAACGTAATGAATAACCCCCGTAGGGGCGAATGGCAATTCGCCCACCTATTAATATGAAACAGCTCATCGCCTTTATACGCAAGGAATTCTATCACGTATTCCGCGACCGTCGCACGCTACTCATACTCTTTGGTATCCCCATAGCGCAGATTATCCTTTTCGGTCAAGCCCTCAGCAGCGAGGTCAAGAATATCGGTATCGCTGTATCAGATGAGGCAAATAATACTTATAGCCAAGAAATCACACACCGCTTGCAGGCAAGTCCGTATTTTAAGCTGAAAGACCCTCTGCTTCGTTACGAACAAGTAGAAGATCAATTCAAGCGTGGCACCATAAAAGCGGCGCTCATCTTCCCTCCCGATTTTGGAAAAGACCTCTACACCTCCAGTGGTACCTCGCTACAACTCATCACCGATGGGAGCGACCCCAACACGGCTAAAACGGTGCAAAACTACTTCTCGGCTATGGTAGCGAGCTACCAGCAAGAGCTGAACCCTGCTGTGCAACTACCTTACCAGATAACCGTTGAAAACCGAATGCTGTACAACGAGGAGCAGAATGGCTCTATGAACTTCGTCCCTGGGGTAATTGCGCTCGTCTTTATGATAGTGAGCACTGCCCTCACCTCGGTAGCGGTGGTGCGCGAAAAAGAGTTAGGCACTATGGAAATCCTTTTGGTATCGCCTTTCAAACCTATAATGATACTCATTGCCAAAGCCGTGCCTTACCTTATTCTCTCGCTCATCAACTTCACTGTGATACTCCTGCTATCGGTCTATATGCTCGATGTCCCGATACGTGGCAATCTGCTGTTGCTGTACGCCGAAAGCACTTTGTTTATCATCATCTGTTTGTCGTTGGGGCTACTCATATCCACCGTTACCGCTTCACAACAAACCGCTATGCTCATCGCTATGATGGGAATGATGCTCCCTACGGCTTTCTTTACTGGCTTTATGTTCCCCATAGAGAATATGCCTCTTATCTTTCAGGGAATATCCAAAGTCTTCCCCTCTAGTTACTACTACGCTATCGTAAAGAAAGTAATGCTCAAGGGATTAGATTTCACTTACGTATGGAAAGAAACACTGATATTAATAGCAATGGCGGTAATTTTCTTAAGCCTTGCAATGAAGAAGTTTAAGATTAGATTACAATAAAGAAGAAAATGAAAGTATTAAGCTTTATACTACAAAAAGAATTTAAGCAGATATTCCGAGATAAAACCATCTTGGCAATGATGCTTGTGGCACCTATGATGCAACTGATTATACTGCCTTTGGTTGCCAATTTCGACGTGAAGAACATCAACCTTGTTTATATCGACCACGACCAGAGTACCTATTCCCACCAACTGATACAGAAGATTACTGCCTCAGGGTACTTTAAGCTTGTAGATGCTCCTTTCTCTTATAAGGAAGGTATCGCCCTGATAGAAGACGGCAAAGCTGATGTAGTTTTGGAAGTCCCCGAAGGTTTTGAGCGCAACCTCGTACGCGAAGGAAAGCAACCTCTCGGTGTCTCTATCGATGCCATTAACGGGAGTAAGTCGTCGTTAGGAGGGGCTTATTTGCTTTCGGTGATACGCGACTTCAACACTCAGCTCGATGTAAATGTAAAAACACCTCAGCGCGTAGGTAATGTAGCCAAAATCGGGGTGGAGAGTACCCATTGGTACAATCCCTATATGCAATACACACGCTATATTGTTCCAGGCATTTTAGCTATATTACTCACCATTATCGGGGGCTTTCTTTCAGCTCTCAATGTAGTTAAAGAAAAGGAAATAGGCACTATCGAGCAGATTAATGTAACGCCTATCAAGAAGTGGCAGTTTATCTTGGGCAAGCTCACTCCTTTTTTGGTAGTAGGGTTGATCCTCTTTACCTTGGGGCTTGTGGTGATGTATGTAGTCTATGGTATCTTCCCCGCAGGGAATCTACTCACCTTATACGCCTTTGCGATAATGTACCTCATCGCAATTCTCGGCTTCGGACTTCTGGTCTCCACTTATGCTAATTCGCAGTTGCAAGCTATGTTTATCGCCTATTTCTTTATAATGATCTTCCTACTGATGAGCGGTTTCCTCACCAGTGTAGACAGTATGCCGGAGTGGAGCCGACAGGTGAGCAACGCCATTCCGGTAACCCATTTTGTCAATGCAATGCGTCTTATTGTACTCAAAGGCAGTAGTTTTGCACAACTCAGTACTGAGTTCTTGTATTTAGTAGGCTTTGCAATACTGCTGAACAGCTGGGCAATTTGGAACTATAAGAAAACGAGTTAGGGATATTTTATAATTGATTGTTCATTATTTTTGATTATTTTTGCTCTTGATAAAAGATGTTAATAAAATAATGGGAATAAGTGTTGCTATAAGGAGGTTATGGTGTTTTTTCACAAAGACTTGTGAAGTTTCTTATGTAGATTTTTATATCACAGCTTCGTTATATAATGCTATCTTAGCAACTGAAAAAGAAGTCAGTAAAAAGTCTATTTGCCATTTCTTTTCTCAGTCTCCCTATACGATTCCCAAAAGGCATATACAAGTCTTTGAGCAAGGGAACAAACTTTTTTATTTATGTATAAAGTTCTATGATCAAGTAAAAAGAAAAGCATTCAAAGAAAAAATACAGAAAAATACAGAAATATTTCCCTTTTGGATAGCTTTTCCAGATAATTTTAAAGGAGCTCCTCGCTGGCAACAGGGCTATGAGCAACAGTATAGTAAGGTTTTCTTGGATTATTGGAAATCTCTCTCCTCTGATCAACAAAAGCTGTATATGGAAAGCTATAATTGTCCGATTGAATGGCAGGATTGGTTAAGAGAATATACACAAAAAAATCTCTAATTAAGATATGGAAAAACCTTTAAAAAATAAAATAATATGTTTCTCAAAGATTTAAAAATATACTTTATACTTGCTTTCTTTTTTATTTTTCTATTGGATATAATACTGATGTTTCCTGCAATGGGGTATGAGGAGGGAATTACACAGTCAAAGGGCGCAGAGATTGCTTATTATGTAGTTGCGATTACCCTATTCTCCTTGAGCTTTTGGTCAAGATATTTGAGTCAGTGGGATATGGTTGCTGAGATTATGACTGTAGCTACTTCTGCGTTTATTTTCAGTATTTTTATAATTATGATATCTCGGTTTTATAGTATAATCTTTAAAAATGCAAGAAAATGAAAGCTATAGTACTTATTTTGAAAAAATAAGTACTATAGTTATTTCTCATATCTACCAAAATTGTCTATTTAGGGCTTTTAGATGCTTTATATTTCTTTTTGAAATATCTTTTAGTAGGAAATCATTAACGGAAAGGAAAAATATAAATTTACCTTGTTATAAAACTTCTCTGCCTATTTTGAGATAACTCGTATGGTTTCTTTTACTTTTTGAGCAATAGCTCGCGCCTCTTCTATATGAGGATTCACTACTGTAATGTGCCCCATTTTACGGAAAGGACGGGTTTGTCGTTTCCCATAGATATGGGGTGTAACGCCAGGAAGAGCCATTACTTGTTCTATATTTTCGTATAATACATCTCCCGCATATCCTTCTTCTCCTACCAGATTTACCATAACTCCGGCGACCTTACTTTCACTATTTCCTAAGGGTAAGTTCAGAATGGCTCTAAGATGTTGCTCAAACTGATTGGTATAACTTGCCTCAATGGAGTAATGTCCTGAGTTATGGGGTCGAGGAGCTACTTCATTTACCCATATTTTTCCTGATTGAGTAAGGAATAGTTCCACAGCTAAGAGCCCAATACTTTCGAAAGCTTCGGCTACTTCTAACGCTAGAGCTTGTGCCTGCTGGCTTATGCTTTCATTAATACGAGCTGGACATAACACATATTCTACTTGGTTGGCTTCAGGATGGAATTCCATTTCTACGACTGGATAAGTAGTAGTCTCTCCTTTAGGGCTACGAGCTACGATGACAGCAAGTTCTTTGTCTATATCAGCACATACCTCTGCAATACAAGGTCCTTGAGGGAGAGAAGCTATATCTTGGGCATTACGGACAATTTTTACGCCATTACCATCATAGCCAAAACGAGTACTCTTCCAGACAAAAGGGAAAGACCATCTTCCTTCTGTAACAGCCTTCTGTAACAGTTCGGTAGAAGAAAAGTGTTCAAAAGGAGCAGTAGGAATCTGTCGTTCCTTATAGAAGTCCTTCTGTAAACCCTTGTCCTGAATCATACGGAGGCTTTTTGGGGTAGGGTATATTCTCACTCCTTCACGTTCAAGCTGTTCTAAGGCATCTACATTTATATTTTCTATTTCAAAGGTGAGCAGGTCAGCTTTTTTACCAAATTGATAGACTGTATCATAGTCTAATAAATCTCCTTGTTCAAAGGAATGACAGGCGAAGCGAGCAGGAGCCTCTGCACTGGGGTCAAGTACGGCAGTACAAATATCATATTTGAGGGTTTCTTGTAGGAGCATTTTCCCGAGTTGTCCTCCTCCTAGAATTCCTAGGGTAAAATTGGTAGAAAAGAAGTTCATAATCTCTTTATCTTAGTTTTTGATGTTATATTTTTGGAAGTTTATCCACAATATTACGGTCATTGGCAAGGTGTTGAGCCTTGTTTTGTCCTCCTAATTTGCCTTGTGTCTTCATATAATCAGAGAATCCATCTTTTGGTACACAAGTAATCTTAAGAGGCTGAAGAACTTTTCCTTCTATAAGGTCTTTGTAATAGCTATTCTGCTTCTGAAGAGCCTTATCAAGGGCTGAGGCAAAGAAGGAGAGTTCCTTGGGTAAGGACTCAAATTCTATAAACCACTCGTGATAGGGAAGTTCTCCCTCAGAAGGATTCACCTGTGGAGCTACTGTAAATTCGGTTACCTCTCCTCCTGCTTCTCTAAGAGCCTCTGCGATTGCTTGTTCTACTTCCTTAGCAATAACGTGTTCGCCAAAGGCAGAAATAAAGTGCTTGATACGCCCTGTTACAATGATTCTGTAAGGGTTCAGAGAGGTAAACATTACGGTATCACCCATATTATAAGCCCATAATCCAGCATTGGTGGAGACAATCAGAACATAATTCACACCTAATTCTACATCCTTGAGGGAAATACGCTTAGGTTGCTCACTGAAGAAAGTATCTGCTTCCACAAACTCATAGAAGATACCAGCATTCAGCAATAGAAGCATTCCCTTTTCAGTTTGGGAATCTTGATAAGCAAAAAAGCCTTCGCTGGCAGGGTATAGCTCAATGGCATCTACCTTTCTGCCAATCAAGTGCTCAAATTTCTGTCGGTAAGGTTCATAATTTACACCTCCATAGATGAAAAGTTGGAAATTAGGAAATAATTCACCAATGGTTTTATGTGATTTGGCTTGTAATCGCTCGAAATACATCTGTACCCAAGGAGGAATTCCGCTGATAACGGTCATATTCTCTTGGATCGTTTCTTGTACGATAGCATCTACTTTGGTCTCCCAGTCCTCTATACAGTTAGTTTCCCACGAAGGCATACGGTTGGACTGTAGGTATTTGGGGACATAATGAGCAGAAATTCCCGAAAGACGCCCTAGAAGGATACCATTCTTTTTCTCTAGAATAGGGCTTCCTTGTAGGAAAATCATTTTTCCTGAAACAAAATCGGCTTTTCCCGTCTGGGCAATGTAACAGAGAATAGCATCCCTTGCCGCTTGGATATGGTAGGGTATTGATTCCTTGGTTAGTGGGATGTATTTTGCCCCTGAGGTGGTACCTGAGGTTTTTGCAAAATAGAGAGGTTTTCCTCTCCAGAGAACATTCTCTTCCGCATTTTTGACTCTTTCTATATACGGAGAAAGTGCTTCATAATCCCTAATAGGAACATTTTTTACAAAATCCTCATAGGAATGGATTTCAGTAAAGCGGTGATCCTTGCCAAAGGCGGTGTTCTTAGCTTGCTGAATAAGGGTTTTGAAGACTTTTTCCTGAGTAGTTATGGGATTCTGTGCCCATTTGTCTATTTTTTTTCGTATATGACCTGCCCACAGGGTGGCAAGGAAAGATTTTAGAGACATTTTGAGTAATTTCTAAGGTTAAAAGTTCATATAATGAAGCGGATCTACAGGATATCCTTCGTGCCAAAGTTCAAAATGAAGGTGTGCTCCAGAGGAAAGTTCACCAGTATTTCCTATAGTAGCAATAACCTCCCCGGAACTTACCACATCGCCTTGTTTTTTGGTAAGTTTTGCATTGTGCTTATATACAGAAATAAAGTTGTTGGGATGTTCTATGATAATGACAAAGCCCGTCTGTGCAGACCATTCAGAGAAGACAACAGTTCCATTACTAACCGCCTTCACAGGATCGCCTTCCTTAGCTGCTATATCAATGCCAAAGTGCCTTTCATTTGTCTTGAACTTAGTAGAAAGAGTTCCTTTGGCAGGTGGGAAGAAAGTTTTGTTATTGGAGTTAGAAGTAGCCTCATCAAATACATTATAACGTTCCTCTTCGGCAACCTCTGAGCGGAGCTTCATTTCTTCTTCACTGGCTTGCAAGTCTACCTCTGCAGGAATCTGTTGTACAGCATTTAGGATAGAATCTTTGTTGATTTTATCAGGATGAATATCTCCTGTAAGTACTTTTTGTAAAGAAGAAAAATAAGCCTCATTGGTACTGATGCGTTGTTGAAGGGAATCCGTCTGGAAGGTAAGATCAACAATACGTTTTTTCAAATCCGCTTCCGAGAACCCAAGGATGTATTGCCTCAGAGGAGAATAGATAATCACCAGAGAGGTTAAGGTAATAAGCAGAATAGCAAATAGGCTACTATATACAAAGACATTCAGCCGATTTAAGCGAAAGGTAGCTACATCGGCAAGAGTATCTTCATTCATAATTACAACTCTATATTTGAAAAGCCACTTACGAATGCCTCGGTTTTTCTTTTTTAATCCCATAACATCATATTTTAAGATGAATAAATCTAATTTTTCCTGATATGGCTGAGCTTTATACCTAGCCAGATACCTACACCTAAGGTCTGTATGCCTCCAAAAAGAAAGAAAATAAGGAGCTCTTCCAAAAGTTCCTCTAAGGAGAGCCATTCTTTTCTATGCATTAGTTCAAGGGCAAAGCTTCCTACACAAACACTGATTACTAAAAATGTAAAAATGAATACAATTCCTAAGAAAAATCGGTTAATCTTAGGAAGCCAAGCATATGCTACCTTTTCGCCTAACAGATAGCCTGAGACTAGTGAAGGGACAAGAGCTATAATCCCTGCTACAACGTGAGTAGGAGGGAAGAATTGGATATCCTGAAATATCAAATAACTGAATATCTCAAGGGTAAGTATTGTTAGAAAAAGCTCTATTCCAATAGCCTTGAAAATGTATCTGGTAGCCTGTTTCATAATAAAAGAAATAAATTTGTGCAAAGATACGGCAAAAATACTATTTTTCATTCATTGTATGAAAAAAACTCGTATCTTTGCGCTCAAAAAAAGTTATGTTAGCAAATCATATTATTTTGGGAATGATAGGAGGATACCAATTAGCAATCATTGTAGCTATAGCGCTCCTATTCTTTGGAGGGAAGAAAATCCCAGAGCTAATGCGTGGATTAGGCGGTGGAATCCGTGAGTTCAAGGACGCAATGAAGGACGAGAAAGAACAGCCTGAAAGGCTTGAAAAACTTGAAAAAGTAGAGGAACAGAAGAAATTAGAAGAGAGGAACTCATAATGGAGTTTTCCATAAGTATTAAGTGTTAGAAAAAGTTTCTTTGAGCCTTTAGAAATAAGGGTTTCGAGGAACTTTTTTGCTTTAAGAGACAAAAATTTTTCTCAGTTCCTTAAGTGTTTTTTTAATAACAAAAATTTCAAGAATTATCAATAATTCTTTAACAATTCATAAATAGTTTGTATCTTTGCCAAAAATTAGTAGTGTTATGACTTTACAAAAATCACAAGTGATAGATGCTTTGCGTAAGATTACCTCTCCAGGGGAAGGGGGCAACCTCATTGATGCAGGAGTGGTGAAAAATATTGTCATCTTCGGAGATGAGGTAGTGGTAGATGTAACCATATCCAACCCTTCATTCCAAGCCAAAAAGAAAATAGAGGTAGAGATTATGCGAGCCATTCACGCAGAAGTACACGAGAAAGCCAAAGTAAAGGTAAATGTCGCAGTGGATACTCCTGCTAGTGAAAAGCCAGAGATAAAGGGAAAACCCATTGAGGGAATTAAAAATATTATTGCAGTAGCCTCAGGAAAGGGTGGAGTAGGGAAATCCACTATCACAGCAAATCTGGCTATTGCTTTACGAAAAATGGGCTTTAGAGTAGGATTGTTAGATGCTGATATATATGGACCTTCTATCCCGATGATGTTCGATGTACAGGAACAACGCCCAGCCTCTGTAGAGATAGAAGGACGTTCTAAGATGAAGCCTGTGGAGAATTATGGAGTGAAGATACTTTCTATAGGTTTTTTCACACATCCCGACCAAGCTGTTATTTGGAGAGGACCTATGGCAAGCAAAGCCCTCAACCAGATGATTTTCGATGCTGATTGGGGAGAACTGGACTTCTTACTCATTGACCTTCCTCCAGGAACAGGAGATATTCACTTGAGTATTATGCAAGCGCTTCCTATCACAGGAGCAGTAGTGGTAAGTACTCCTCAGAATGTGGCTCTTGCCGATGCTCGCAAAGGAATTGCGATGTTCAGGCAGGAAACTATTAATGTTCCCGTACTAGGATTAGTAGAGAATATGGCTTACTTTACACCTGCTGAATTACCGGAGAATAAATATTACATCTTTGGGAAAGAAGGTGTAAAATATCTTGCTCAGAAAATGGAAGTGCCCCTCTTAGGAGAGATTCCTTTGGTACAAAGCCTTAGAGAATCTGGAGATGTAGGGCGTCCTGCAGCATTACAAGAACAAACGCCTCTGGCAAAAGCTTTTGAGGAATTTGCACGTAATACAGTGGCAGAAGTGGTTACTCGTAATCAGTTCCTTGCTCCTACTGAAGCCATCAAGATTACCACTATGGCAGGCTGTAGCCCTAAGAAGAAATAATTTATTTAATTTCATCATAAAAAATGCATCAAATAACCGCCTATTGGGAAGGAGATATGCAGTTCTCCTCCACAAATCCCAGTGGAAATTCCTTTTTCATTGATACTACTCCCGAAAATGGGGGAGAAAATAATGGAATGCATCCTAAAGCCTTAATGCTCTCCTCCCTAGCAGGATGTACAGGCTTGGATGTACTTGCTTTACTAAAGAAAAAACATATAGAGCTGGATAACTTTACCATTGAGGTAAAAGGAAAGCTTGCTAAAAATCACCCTCGAACCTATGAGGAGGTGACTGTAATTTATCTTTTTGAAGGTGAAGAGCTGGATATTCCACAGATTACACACGTGGTGAGCCTATCTGTTGAGAAGTATTGTGGGGTGATTGCAATGTTTAGGCAGTTCGCAACTGTTCATATTCAGTTATTCTTTAACGGAGAAGCACATCCTTATAATGCCGAATAATCTACAGTGGAAGTACGTCCCAATCCCTGATAGAATACAAATAAAAAACTTTTCAGAGGCATTATTTTCAGATACAAAATATTGGCAAAAAGCTATTGCCTGCCTTCTATTGCAGAAAGGAATAGAAACAAGAGAGCAAGCACAAACGTTTTTTGCCCCTTCTTGGGGACACTTTCACGATCCTTTCCTGATGAAGGATATGGATAAGGCGGTAGAGCGTATTCTTTTGGCGATTGACAGAAAAGAGAATATTCTTATCTATGGAGATTATGATGTGGATGGAACGTGTTCAGTATCATTACTATACCAGTTTCTCTCTCAACTATACTCTAAAGTGAGTACTTATGTGCCAGATAGATACAGAGAAGGATACGGTGTTTCTTTTCTAGGGATTGATTATGCAGAAGATAATGAGGTCTCTCTTATAATTACCTTGGATTGCGGAATTAAGGCGCACGAGAAGGTAATCTATGCTAAAGAGAAAGGAATAGAGATGATTATTACGGATCATCATACGCCCAGTGATACTCTTCCTCAAGCATTTGCTGTCCTCAATCCTAAGCGAGAAGATTGTTTCTACCCTTATAAAGAACTCTGTGGCTGTGGTATAGGATTTAAGCTTATTCAAGCACTACATAAGCGATTGCAGTTCTCGGAGGAATTACCTACTAAGTATTTGGAATTGGTAGCTTTGGCTACTTGTGCAGATATTGTTCCCCTTACAGGAGAAAACCGCTTATTGGTATCTCTGGGATTACAAGCACTTAATCAAGAGCCCTCTCCAGTGATGCAAGCACTATTGGCTTCAGCAATTCCACCCATACAGGTTCGGGATTTGGTATTTGTTGCGGCTCCTCGCATTAATGCAGCTGGGAGAATGCAACACGCACAGGCAGCGGTAGATTTCTTATCGGGAGAAGCTCCAGAGAAAGCCTCTACTCTAGAGATACTTAATAATCAACGGAAAAGTGCTGATGAGGAGATTACACACGAAGCTCTTTCCTTGATTGAACAACATCACGAAGAGGATTCTTCTGCAACTATTGTCTTTTCGCCTCATTGGCATAAGGGAGTAATTGGGATTGTAGCTTCTCGCTTGATAGAAACTTACTATCGTCCTACACTTGTCTTTACTCGTAGTGGAGAGGTGCTCGCAGCTTCAGCTCGTTCTGTAAGTGGCTATAATCTCTATCAAGCATTGGTGGAATGTAAGGAATATTTACTCCAGTTTGGAGGGCATAAATATGCGGCTGGTCTTACATTACTTCCTGAGAATTATCAGCCATTTAAGCAAAAATTCCAAGAAGTTGTTAGTAGAACCCTCCCAGCAGAATTAGCTACCCCTGCGATTACTCTTGCAATGGAAATGCCTTTAGAGAAAATAACAGGAGCATTCTATAATATGCTGAAGTGTTTTGCTCCTTTCGGTCCTCAGAATATGACTCCTATATTCTTTGCTAAAAAGGTTTTTGCAAAAGAAATAACTCCTATAGGCAAGCAAAAAGAACACTTGAGACTTCAGGTTACAGATGCCATGGGAAAGCTTAGTTTTGCAGCTGTAGGATTTGGGCTCTCTCATAAAAAGGAACTTATCCAGCAAGGAAAGCCTTTTACAATAGCCTATCAGCTAGATGAAAATCACTGGAAAGGAAATGTTTCTTTACAACTTGTTCTAAAGGATATTGTTAGCTAAAAAATAATAAAATTGGTAGGTAAATAGGATATTTTGTTATACCTTTGTGTCCACTTCTAACCTTCCGCAAAATCACTTTACTTAGTACTTAACTTTTTTAAATATAAGAACCAATGAAAAGATTCATTTTACCAGGAATACTCATTGCAGTAGCCTCTTGCCATTGCCCTAAGACAGCACAGACTCAAGTAACTTCGAAAACAGTTACAGAGGCTATGCAAAAAGAAAATTGGGGAAATCCTAACGAAGTAAAAGCACAAGGTAAGTTCCAGCTTTCAGGTCTTCCTTACGGATATAGTGATCTAGAGCCCTATATAGATGGGCGTACGATGAGTATTCACTATTCAAAGCACTACTTAGGATATACTAATAACCTTAATAAGGCTATTGCAGGAACATCTTTGGAGAATCAGACTATCGAACAGATTCTCACAGGATTGGACTTGAATAATAAGGCAGTACGCAATAATGCTGGAGGATATTATAACCATACATTATTTTGGGAAGTGATGACTCCTAAGCAGACGACCCCTAAGGGAGCTCTTCTCTCAAAAATCAATGCAGATTTTGGCTCTTTTGAGAACTTCAAGAAGCAATTCGCAGATGCTGCCGCTAAGCAATTTGGTTCAGGATGGGCTTGGCTTGTGGTAGGTAAGGATGGAAAGCTTCATATAGGAGATACTTCCAATCAAGAT
Organism: uncultured Capnocytophaga sp.; assembly: GCF_963525585.1. Taxonomy (NCBI): domain Bacteria; kingdom Pseudomonadati; phylum Bacteroidota; class Flavobacteriia; order Flavobacteriales; family Flavobacteriaceae; genus Capnocytophaga; species uncultured Capnocytophaga sp. Next base: position 133,934 of record NZ_CAURLX010000001.1, read on the forward strand.
AATCCCTTGATGCCAGGAATGGATATACAAGGAACCCCTATCCTAGCACTGGATGTATGGGAACACGCCTATTATCTTAAATATCAGAATCAACGTCCTAAGTATATTGATGCCTTCTTTAGTGTGATTAACTGGGATGTAGTAGCACAGAAATACCAGAAAGCTATTCAGTAAGAATTTTTAGGCGCAAATTTTCTTATTAAATCTACTATAAAAGGAATTTTCTTTTATAGTAGATTTTTTTATAAAAAAAGAGATTTATTAGCCCAATTTTCCAATGGCGTTAGCTTTTGTAAGAACGATTAAGAGGTCGTCCTTGGCTAGCTTTATATTAGGGTCAGGGGTTACATTCATTTTTCCGTCAGAATGCTTTACAGCTAGGATATTAATCTCGTAACGGTGCCTTAGGTTCAGCTCCATAAGAGACTTTCCTACATAACTCTTGGGGATTTTCACTTCATAAATAAAGTAATCTCCTGAGAAGTTAAAGTATTCAATAATCGTTGGATAGAGCACAGAATAGGCAATTTTTTCCCCCATTGATTCTTCAGGAAAAACCACCTGTGTTGCTCCAATTTTTTCTAGAACTTTTCCTTGGGTATGGTTGACCGCTTTACAGATGATTTTATCCACTCCTAGCTCCTTTAGGTGCATTGTGATAAGAATACTGGCTTGTATGTTATCTCCTACACTTACAAAAGCAGTTTCAAAATCATCACGTACAACATCCTTTAAGGCGAGCTCATCGGTAGCGTCTAATATAACGGCTTCATCTATGATGCCTTCATCTAAGGCTTGCTTGATGAGTTCCTCTCGTGAATCAATGGCAAGAACTGTAGCTTTGTTTTTATAAAGTGTTTTGGCAACAGATTTGCCAAATTCTCCTAATCCAATCACTAAAAAATTCTTCATTATTTATCCTATTAGTATATTTTCTTTGGGGTATTTGTAATTTCCTTTTCGGCGGTCTCTGGAAAGGGCTAAGGCTATAGTCAGAGGACCTACTCTTCCTAAGAACATTGTCAGAAGGAGGATTACCTGTGAGGGTCTGCTTAAGGAATCTGTAATTCCCATAGAAAGTCCTGAGGTACTGAAGGCAGACATCACTTCAAAAAGGATTTTGATGAAATCCATATTGGGTTCAAAACAGCACATTAGGAGGGTTATCGTAAGAATGTACAGAAAGGCGATAAAAACCAATGCGGACGCCCTATTGAATAGCTGCCAAGAGATTCTTCTACGTGAGAATTCTATATATCTTCTATTGAGCAAAGAGGCTTTTACTCCTAGGTAGAGGATTCCAAAGGTGGTTGTCTTTACACCACTTCCTGTAGAGTTAGGAGAAGCACCGATAAACATAAAAGAAATACACAAAAGCACTGTTGCCGCTGAGATATTTGCTATAGGAATTGTACTGAAGCCGGCTGTTCTCAGTGAGGTGGAATGAAAGAAACTTACAAGGAGTTTTTCTGTTACAGGCATTGAAGATAAGGTGCCTGCCCGATTGTATTCTAAGCCAAAAAACAGCAAAGTTCCTGAGAGCAACAGAATCCCTGTAATAAGCATAGAAAACCTAGAATTTACGCTTATTTTTTGTCTTTTCCCTAAAGCAAATTCATAGAGTTCAATAATAGCAGTGAATCCTAATCCTCCAAAGATAATAAGGAAAGCAATTATAGAGTTCATAAAAATATCTGAGGTATAGCCTTGTAGGCTATTGGGATATAGGGATATCCCTGCATTACAGAATGAGGAAACAGAATGAAAAACGGCATAGAACAATGCCTTTCCTATAGAATATTCCCTAATAAAAGCACAGAAAAGTAATAGAGAACCTATTGCCTCAAAGGTGAGCACCACCACCACAACTTTCTTAATATGGGAATAAAGGTCAATTTTAGCTTCGTGATTAAGTCCTTCTGCAACTATTCGCTTGGTATAAAAGCCAATTTTCTTGGCGATAAGGAGCATAATTACAGAGGAAAAAGTAAGGATTCCTAACCCTCCAAATTGAATAAGCAAGAGGATGATAATCTCCCCTGTAGGAGAAAGTGTATGATGAATATCAGTAACGCTAAGCCCTGTAACAGTTACTGCCGAGGTAGCGGTAAATAAAGCCTCAAAAAAGGAAAAGCTACTTCCCTCAATATGTGAAAAAGGCATCATCAGCAGGACTGCTCCTATGAATATCAGCCCAATAAAGGAGAGAATGATAAGCGTATAAGGCGAATAGTTTCGTAACATTTCTCAAATAATGAAAGTTTTTCTATTTATATTATTGATTATCAATAATATTTAGAGTTAGCTCAAAATTGGGCAAAGATACAAAAAACTTAAAAAGTATAGCATACAATATGTAGGAACTTTAGGGAAAATTATTTGATTTTATTCAGCATCAATTGGTATTTATTTCTCAAATCATCTGCTTGCGCTTTATTAGGACTCCAGCTACTCATATCATCATAATACTGAAAGGATACGGCCTTCCTTATAGAAGGAATAGCAAGTTCTATCATCAGTTGTTGCTCTACACGGTCAAAAGTAGCAGGAGGATAGGGAGGGGTAGGCGTATAGGCAAAGGTCTCAAGGTCTGTCCAGAAAGCTCCTTTGTAGTTAGGATTTTCTACGAAAAGTCCCTTTTCTGCACTCAGGTAATAGGTTTTCAGTTGCTCTAGGGTTACGTGCCCAGCTCCTACACCATCTTGTAACATAATGATTTCTAATGGACTTTTGCTAAGCTCCGCCATAAAGTGCTGTAGCTGTTCGGGAGAGGTAAGAGCGCTATTCCAGAAAGCTGCAATAGCGATAGGTTTGTTACCCCACTGATGGAGCTTATGAGCAATAGGATTGATAAAAACGTCCCTGAAAAGAGCTATTTTCTCATCGGTATGATAAGCATCTGGTTCGGGTTCGTGAGGGATATACCACCCTTTGAAGGCTTTAGAGTTCCCAAACTGTGCCTGCAATTCCTGAGCAATTTCTATACAATAGCGGGCGTGAAGTTCTAGCCAAGAGGCATCGGTTTGGTGTTGCCAATATGTTTCATCGAAGTATAATCCTAGATATACTTCTATTCCTTGATTTTCAGCTACTTTTAATAATCGTGCCAGTGTATTCTTACTCTTCTGTATGGTGAAAGTATTCTGAGAGTCAAACCAAGTAATATCGTTATAGGCATTCTTGAAAGCAGTATATTGTACAATAAGTGTATTCATTCCTAACGATTTGATTTCGGATAGAAACGCCTCCCATTGTGCTTCACTGCAGTGGTCTTTACCAAAAAGCTGAACAAAAGTGCCTGTGAGTACCTTCTTCTGTATAAAACTAGGAGCGCAATCTCCACCTTCCTCCTTATAGAAAGGTTCTTCATTTTTCTTACATCCGCAAAGGAATATACAGCAGATATAGAAGAGTAATAATTTTTTCATATCAGAACATTTATTGGTTTACAGAAAGGACATTTTTTTCTTTAAGAAAAGCAAAAAGAAGCTTTCCATTCTCTGAAGTAATCGCCGCTTGTGAGGCTGCAAATATAGGAAAATCAGGGAGACTCTCTCCTTCTGAATTGAATACATAGAGCTTGTAATTCTGCAAGTCAGTTACTGAAATGAGGATGCGTTCCCCTACTTGGTGGAATCTAGGGCGTGTGTATTCAGCGAAGGGAAGTTCTATCTTTTTCTGATTGATAGTCAGTATATTACTACTCAGGAGAACAGGAATATCCTTTACACAATCAAAGAAATGAGGAGCATTGATACCTAAGGATTCAGAACGAATACCTCCATTGGTATCTATAAAAAATTGTTTTCCTTCTTGAGTGGTAAAAGTAATCATTCCCTTATAAGTAGTGATTGGATTATCAGAAAAATTGAATTTCTGTTGGAGGGGAATACGAACCGTTCCGTTACGATGGAGAATATTCAGTGTTCCTTTTTTCTCAGGAAAGACGATAAAATCCTTATCAGAGATTCTAAAATGACGAGGAGTTTGTAGGATTCCCTCAGGAACTCTGGATTTTTCGAATCCTTTTATCTGATATGCTTTCTTATCTAATAAATGGATAACTTTGTCAGAACATACTACAAATCGATAATCCTTAGTTTTCTCATAATCAAATATTTGCAAAGGAAGTAAGAACTCCTTGAAAGCATAAGAAGGAGGTACTACATTATTTCCATTACGGTCAATAATATATAAACTATTATCGGTATTAAACGCTAATTGTAGGAAGCCATTAAGGAACAAATCCACTTGAAAAATATCACTTATAATCGGAGCATCAAGTCGTCTTTTCCATAATACTTTTCCATCTTCATTAATGAGATATAGTTGATTATCAGCATCTTGTATAACTACTTCTTTCCTGCCCGTACGGTGATTGGTAACAAAGTAAGGCGGAGAAATAGCATCTTTGTCCAACGTAATTTGGAATTTTTCACGGATGCCAGCTTCTTGATTTTCAGGACTTTGTGTAGTATTGGGAGCCGTAGCCGTTAGAGTAAGCAAGTAGAAATCATTCTGAGGGCTTATCTGTAGGGAAGCATATTTGTACTTTGTGGCAAGCTGAGGAAATTTTTTAGAAAAAATACTATTTTCAGAGAGATTTTCAATAGTTATAAAGGCGGTTTGGCTTGCATTTTTCTCTTGGAGTTCTTGGAAGGAGGACTTGTCCGCAAGGGTATTTTTTGTTTGTATGGCGTTGATTACCTGCTGGATAGATTCCTTTTTTGAAGAAAAAATAAGTTGTTCATTATATCTATATAGATATTTCGGCTGTAGGTTATTCTCAAAGATAGAGAAAAAGGACTGTATATCAGAGAATTCTTCTATGTGGTAGAATTCTTCACCCTGATAATTATCAGTTTTTAGTACTGTAAAGTAGCGTAGGGTTTCGCTAGGGTTTGTACTGGTAATGACACCTAAAGAATCTTTCTCAAGAGAGAAAAAGGCAACGGAGGAAACATCCTGTTGGAAATCAAAGTAAAATTCCGTTGGGATGAGTTCCTCTTCAAAAGCAAAGGATGTAATATGAGTTGCCGAATGAGGAATCACAGAAGCACTCTCTAGGGATACTTTCTGTACGTTGGTCACTGGGAGCTGAGGGAGGCTATCGGCAGGACGTAAGGAAGAACCATTGAGGCGTAAGGTATTCTTATCCAGAAGAATATCCCAAGCACTCCATTGGCTTATATACTTGACGGTATGCTCTGGGAATATATCTCCTAAGAATTCTTCATTCTTTCGTTCATTTAAGAATAGATTTGCAGAGACTTCTTGGCTTACTGTTTTGGCTATTTTCTGGAAATTTAGATCTTTTTCCTGAGTTTCTGTAGGGATTGTAATATCCTTTAAGGAGCTGATAATCAGTTGTTGTTTGTTTCTAATATAATACCATTTTTTGTTCTCTATCGTTAGAGAATCTAGTTGATCAAGAGCGGTATCCTTCCAAGGGCTTGAGGTATCTTCCTCTGGAAGATAGGTACTTATATAAGCTCCCTGATGGGTGTAAGCAATCCAGATATCAGAATCCTTAGGAAGTGAGCGTAGAAGGTTCTGCACATTGGTATTGGGATAATATTTGAAGTAATTTTTCCAAAAATCATTATTAATCACCTCACTAAGGAACTGGTCTTTCTGATGAATCTGGAAGAGAACAGATGGATCTTTGCTTAGGAAATAATCCACAGCAGTATTCTCTTTTTCTTTTTCAGAACAACCTATCAATAGAAGAGATGAAATAAATGAAAGAAAGTAAGGACGTAGTGACATTATGTAAAAAATTAAAAGAGAAAAGCCACAAAGGGTCTGTAAAGGCTTGATTCAAGTGGCAAAGATACAATATTTGGCAAGTAAAGTCAAGGAAAAACGCTGGAATTTGAGGAAATAATATTTTTTTCTAAATTCCTATACAAATAAAGCGTTTTCCTATATCAAAGAATTGAAATTTATAAAAAAATTAACTTTTTGGTTCGCAAATAATAGAACTAAATAATTTATCTTTGTCCCCAGATTAACGGTTAGGAATAGTATGGTTAGTCATCCATAGTTAACAAGCTAAAATTAGGAAGAATTGGATAAAGAGAAAATAGCCCTTGAAGAGATGATGACAGAACTCTTTAGAAGATTGCATCATCTGTCTCCTATGGCAGCGAGAACACTATCTGTATTAGCTATAGAAGGAAGTGCGGAAGGACTTACCTTTGAGGGGCTTATTGAGCGGTTACAAGCAAGCAAAAGTACGCTCTCCACAAGCATTAACTTACTTCAGGATAAGGAGCTTGTATATTATGAAACTAAGAAAAATAAGCGGAGAAAATATTTTAAATCCTTTCCTTTTGACAAGCGTTTTGGAGAGTTTTTGGATTTGGTTCGTTATGAGAAGGATTTCACTGCTCGCTTTGAATCTTATATGAAGGAACAGAACCAAAGGGAACATATCTTTCCGCAGGAACGGATAAATAAAATGGATGTATTTCTTGATTTTCTCACTCAGATAGAGGAACTTACTCAAGATTTTTTGGAAAAACTAAAACAAGAAGAGACTCGTGAAAAATTATAATACAGATATTCTTTTTATCCTAATTCTGGGATTACTTTCTATGCTTACTCCCTTGGCGATTGATATGTATTTGCCGTCTTTTGGGGATATAGCACAGGATTTGAGTGTTCCTAAAGAGCGAATTCAGACTACTTTGGCTCTTTTCACTCTGGGTTTTGCCTTTGGGCAACTCCTCTGGGGACCTCTCTCAGATAGTTTTGGACGTAAGTTGATGATTCTTATAGGCGTATTGGTAGCTGCCTTTATTGCTCTTATGCTTACTCAGGTGGATAATATCATTCATTTCTATTTTTTGCGTTTCTTACAGGGGTTCTTCGGCTCTGCACCGGCAGTAGTAGCAGGAGCATTGCTTAGGGATCTTTTCAATAAGGAAGCCTTTTCCAAGATGATGTCAATGGTGATGATGGTAACCATGATAGCTCCATTGGTGGCTCCAATCTTAGGGGGATATCTAGCAGATCAGTTTCATTGGCATTCTATCTTTTATCTTCTCTCGGGATTGGGTTTCTTATCAGCTTTTTTGGTAGGCTTCCGTATTCCAGAGAGCTTGCCCAAGGAAAGACGTATTCCGCTGGATCTTATGGGTGTATTGCGGAATTATCGAGCTGTAGGAACGAATAAAAGGGTACTTGGGTATATCTTCACCAATGCTTTTTCTTATTCAGGAATGTTTTGCTTTCTTACCTCTGGGTCGTTAGTTTATACAGGGGTATATGGGGTAGCACCTAAGAATTTTGGTTACTTTTTTATACTGAATATAGGTGTGATGATGGTAGCGACTTTTTTTTCAGGTCGTTTGGTGGGAAAGTTAGGCACTGAGCGCATCTTACGGATAGGCTTATTGATACAGCTTATTGCAGGGCTATGGCTGGCACTCTGTGCGCTTTTCCATTGGGGACTTTGGCCTGTTGCCTTTGGGGTGGCACTCTATGTAGGTATGGTTTCGGTTGTATCGAGTAATGCCAATGCTGCTGTACTAGAGCTATTCCCCCGTACAGCAGGAACGGCTAATTCGCTTATAGGAATGTTTCGCTTTGCTATAGGAGCTGTTATAGGAGCTATTCTAGCTTTTTTTTCAGCAGAAACAGAGATGCCTATGCTTTTTGCTATTGCGTTGAATATATTGGTGGCTATAGTCTTTTATATATCTCTTGTAAGAAGACAATTAAGGGTGTTATAACAGAATAGCTTTTTATCTAAATTTTAAAATAACTATTTTTATGAATAAAGTTTTAATTTTTGCAAGTATGGTTGTCCTTACTATAGGATGTAAAAAAGGACAAGAGCAACAAGGTACTGCTATGGGGCCTACTGAAAAGGTGTTGCCTACCATTACAGTAGGAGAGCAGAGCACCACTTCGAACCTCTCTTTCCCTGTCAATATAGAAGGGGTGGTCAATAGCCCTGTACAGGCCAAGATTTCTGGATATATCACCAAAGTACTTGTGGACGAAGGGCAGGCAGTGCGCCAAGGGCAGCCTATGTTCCAGCTCGAGACACAAACCCTTAACCAGTCAGCGGCTTCCGCCAAGGCACAGGTAGAGGTAGCTCGTGTGGAGGTGAACAGACTCCTCCCTCTTGTGGAAAAGAATATCGTAAGCAAGGTGCAGCTCGAAACAGCTCAGGCCAACCTACAGCGAGCCCAAGCGGCTTATAACGAAGTGGCAAGCAATATCGGATTTGCTGTTGTAAAAGCACCTGTCAATGGAGTGGTAGGAGCCATCCAGTACCGTGAAGGAGCCTTGGTAACAGCCAATAACACGGTACTCACCACTGTTTCCGATGTAAAGGATGTATATGCCTATTTCTCTATGAACGAAAAGGATTATCTCTCTTTCCTCGCTCAGGCAAAAGGAGCTACAGCCAAGGAAAAATTGGCTAATTTTTCTGAAGTATCTTTGATTATGGCCAATGGAAAAGAGTATAATCACAAAGGAAAGATCCAAACAGTAACAGGACAGATAGACCCTACTACAGGATCTATACAGATCCGTGCTACTTTCCCTAACCCAGAACACTTACTTACCAACGGAAATAGTGGTACCATCCTTATTCCACAGACTTTTGACAACTCTTTGGTAATTCCTGAAGTGGCGGTATTCGAGCAACAAGGGAAGATATTTGCCTACAAGGTAGAAGACAATACTATCAAGCAGGTAGTGGTAACCCTCAAGAGTCGTGCTGATAATTTGGTAGTGGTAGAGAGTGGCCTCAAGGCAGGCGATGTGATCATCGTACAAGGACTTAATGGGGTACGCACTGGTGACAAGGTAACTCCTCAACCCGTTTCTATGGATAGTATTGTCAAAGCCATCCAACCTATATTCTAAGGAGTCAATGAGCAGTTGAGTTAATTAACCATTGACAATTAACCATTAATCATTATTATGGATACTTACAAAACCATCTTTGAGAACAATCGCCAGTGGGTCGAGAGGAAGACTGGCGAAGATAAGGATTTTTTCAAGAAACTCGTAAAGGAGCAAAACCCTGACTTTCTCTATATTGGTTGTTCGGATAGTCGTGTAACGGCTGAGGAACTGATGGGATTAG